>NZ_CP059604.1:0-42774 GCF_014069315.1 Levilactobacillus suantsaii
TTACTAAATATAATCAATATGAGTCATTAATCAAACCACTGATTAAATATCTTGAAGATCACGACGTTAAATTCCAATACAATACCACCGTTGACAATATTATTGTTGAACAAACCGGTGAACAAAAACAAGCTGTTAAAATTGAGCTAACGATCGATGGTAATCAGCAAAGCCTCGACCTAACACCTGACGATTTGGTTTTCATTACAAATGGATCAATTACTGAAAGCACTACTTATGGTGACAATGAACATTCAGCACCAGCAACGCATCCAATCGGTGCTAGCTGGAAATTATGGGAAAAATTAGCGGCTCAAGACTCAGCTTTCGGACATCCAGCTAAATTTTATCAAGATATTCCAGCGGCTAACTGGGTCATGTCGGCAACTTGCACCTTTAAAGACGATCGAATCGTACCCTATATTCAAAAAATTACTGGTAAAGATCCGTATAGTGGTTCAATTGTTACCAGTGGCCCAGTCTCCATTAGGGACTCAAACTGGTTATTAGGAATTTCCATCAGCCGTCAACCACATTTTCAACAACAAAAGCCAAATGAATTAATCGTATGGTTATATGGTCTCTTTTCCGATCAGCCCGGAAATTATATTCACAAAAAAATTACTGATTGCAGTGGCGCAGAAATCTGCCAAGAATTTCTTTATCATATTGGTGTCCCAGAAAATCAAATTGCTGAGATCGCGCAAACAGCTAATTCAATTCCAATTCATATGCCATACATTACTTCATACTTTATGCCACGCCAAGCTGGTGATCGTCCCTTAGTTGTCCCTGAAGGTTCAAGCAATTTGGCTTTTATTGGGAACTTTGCCGAAACTGAGCGAGACACCGTCTTTACAACTGAATACTCTGTCAGAACTGCTATGGAAGCTGTCTACCGACTGCTTGACATTGATCGTGGCATCCCAGAAGTCTTTGATTCTGCCTTTGACTTACGAACAATCTTAAGTGCCTTATATTATTTGAATGATAAAAAGAGCTTGACCGAATTGCCTTTAAATCAAATTGAAAAAATTGGTCTAAATGCCTTTTTGAAAAAGGTTCATGGCACCTATCTTGAAGAAATTTTGAAATCTCAAAAGTTACTCTAAATCAAAGGAGGAAAAATTCATGAAAAAGCAGCATTTAATTTTAATTTCAATCGCTTTAGCTACTGGGGTTGTAATTGGAAAATATCTTAAACCCCAAAAAGACAGTTTCTGTCGTCATCGACTAGGTTGTTGCTCAAAGAATTCCCAAATCTCTAAGACCGATCCAGTTTATTTACGAGAAACCCAAACCCTAGGGCATGGCCTAACAAAGTAATTTAGCCTAGTAAAAGGGGGGCACTGCAAAAGTAAAATTGCCGTACCCCTTTTTTGATTGTTTTGTTTTTCCATTAACCGGCTAAAATATTTTTTCGCCAGTTTGCAGTAAATCATTTTTGATCTTTTCTGCTAGGTGCTCGGCCAACTCGGCTGCGGAATATTGATAATCGTTTTCTCGCCAATATAGTAAACTAGCAAAAATAGCGCCCGAATAATATGCAATCTCTATTGGTGCTGGCTGCTGATTTTTAATTCGCATTTTAAAAAAATCAAGCAAGTAGTCACTTTGCTTTCGAAGAGCAAAGCCTTCAATTGAAGCGCTAACAATTGCCGATAAAACAGCTGGATTATTTTTAAAATAATCAAAATAAACTTCCAACAACTGCTCTAATTCTTTAAAATGATGCGTCGTAATGTCATCAACAAAAGTTGCATATTCTTTTTGAATAAACTTGTTCAAAATATCTTCCTTACTGTTATAGTTGCGATAAAAAGCCATTCGTGATATTTTTGCTTGATTAGCAATATCCGTAATTGAAATTTCTGAAAAGTCTTGTTCTTGCATCAATTCAAACAAAGCTTTTTCAGCTTTAGCTTGCGTCCGCACAATCCTTTTGTCCATAGTCACTATCTCCCAATTAATGAATCAATTTAGTTGTTGATACCAATTATACATCATTGAAAATTTCAAACCGCTTTACGAAAAAAGTATCAAAATCAGGTCACTAACTTTGATACTTTTTTTACTTAATAGTTACTTTTTTAGTTAGGCTTTATGATAAACATAGAAAGTCATTCCCGAACATTCAGAGTCGAACTGTAAATCCGACACTGCATAGTTTTTAGCATGATTTCCCTTAATATCTCGATTATGACCAGATACTGATAATAAGCGGGTTTGAGAATAGCTATCTGTTAAGTTTCCGCCATTACTGATGATGCCAACATGTCCAGCACCACTTTTGATTGATAAGTTTTAGTAGGTTCCCTTGTTTGAATGATCATTATGTCACCCTCTCTAAACTAGTATAACGTAATTATCGCATATAAATCTCATCTTTTTATATCGAACTTCTTTCGATATCTGATAAAGGTCGTTCGCTTAATCCCGGTATTACGGGACACATCTACATCACTCATGCCCGCCTGATAAAGCTTAAATGCATGTTGTAAGCGGGGATCATCTTTGACATATTGAGGCTTCCGACCATGATATTTGCCTTGTTGCTTAGCCAGGGCAATGCCTTGTTGCTGGCGTTCAATGATCCGCTTCCGTTCACTTTCAGCCTGATACTTATACAGTTCAATAATGAGGTTGGTCATCAGTTGACGCAAGTTAGGGTCAGCAATCCCTGTCATGGACGGTAAATTCAACACATCTAGGGTGGCACCCTTATTTTGAATGGAGTTCATAATCTTAGTCAAATCATGGTTGTTTCTGCCTAAGCGATCTAATTCAGTGACCAGGACAATATCTCCCTCACGAATATAGGCCAGCATTTTTTGCAGTTCTGGCCGATTAATGTTAGCTCCACTTAATTTATCCGTAAATAATTTATCAACGCCTTTTAAGGCCGCTAGCTGTCGATCTAAATGTTGCTCTTTGGAACTCACACGAGCATAACCAATTTTAGCCATTGTCAGCACTTCCTTTTGGACAGTTCTAATGAACATTTGTAATTCCTAGTATAGCACAGAAGCAAAAACGGCCACTAGGGTATACCCTAGTGGACGCCACGCTAATTTATTGAAAAAGGAAAAATTCTCCTTTCCCTAGATTATCTGTGTTTAATCTTGAATTTATAACGTTTTGATTTCCATTTACCATTTTTGATAAATCTTCTGGGGCTGTAAAATTTGAATGCAAAGGAGCTTCTTGATAGGCACTTTCCCCATATGTGATTGGATTCGTCGCATAATAGCCATTGATGAGCATCACTGGTAGTGTTGCTTGTTGATTACCTGTAAACGGTACTGAGTCCCGAACACCCATGTGACCATCACCCAAGGCAAAAATCGTCTCCAGATACTGCCGATTCGTCGTTGCCACATCTTTTAATGTTAACTTATCAATTTGCATAGTCTCCCCCACTTTTGACTTCATTTGCTGTAGTATAACATCCGAAATAGAGCGGTTTCATCGATTTGAGAATCACTTTGCCGCTTTTCGCATAAAACAATCGCTTAGTACCGACAGTATACTAACGTTAATGAGAACGTATTTAAAGTGACGGAATAATCTCGTTGTAACCAAAAAGCTTCGCTGACCTGACAATCAAGTTCTCGATTATCAGGTCAGCGAAGCTGAAATTATTTCTCAATACGCTTTATATAGTTGTAACACTCTCACGTTCAACCAATGTGACTGGGACTAACCGCGTGGCAGATTTGCCAACCAAACAATTAACACTTTCAATACCAATCTGGACAAAATTCTGGGTAACACTTGTCAACGCAGGAGTCGCAATATCGCAGATGAGCGTTCCATCAATGCTGACAACAGAAAGCGCCCCAGGTAGCTTCACATTACTCTCCTGAGCAGCCTTTTGTAGTCCGGCCGCCGTCATATCACTAGCTGCAACAACCCCAGTAATGCCCAACTCTTGATAAGCATTAAAAACATTATAACCAGCCTGATAACTATAATCTCCGGGTTGCACCCATTCAGCTTGCCCATGAATCGAATAATCTTTTAACGCCGCTTGATACCCAGCAAGCCGTTGACTACCTGTATGATAATGGTCGATTCCGGCTAGGCCAATTGTCCGATGACCATGCGAAATTAAATACTTTGTCGCCAAATAGGCCGCCTGATAATTGTCAGAGCTAACAGACTTGACGCGTTCATCTGCTAGATTGATCGAAACAAAACAAAACGGTGTCTTTGATTCTGTTAATAATTGTAAGTCTGCTTTATCTGGATCAATCGCCATTAACAAAATACCTGAAACAGTACGTTCCAAGGCGGTCACAATTGCTTGATGTTGTAACTCGGTATTCCGATTACCAGCATATAGAATAATAACCTGTAACCCGATCTCAGTCGCGCGCTGTTGAATACCATCAATAATTCCACTTGAAAAATTCGTCGGCGTGACGTTGACAATAACGGCAATCACGTCGGTCTTCTTTTTAACCAATTCCATGGCTAGTGTATTCTTCCGATAGCCGAGATCCTTAGCAACTTTTAAAATACGCTCCTGAGTCTTGTCGCTATATGTACCCTGTTTTTTCGCCAACACTCGTGACACTGTAGCAATTGAAAAGCCAGTTTTAGCGGCAATATCTTTGATTGTTGGCTTCATTTTTCCAGCTCCCCTCCGATTTAAATTAATTATAGCGCTAAAAGCAGGTAAAATCATGGTCAAAAGCGTAAACGTTTACTTTATTATTACAATAGTATTGTAAACGTTTGCATTAAGTGCTAGTATTGCCCTGTTGAAAATGATTACATTTTAAGGAGATGGATTCTCATGAACCAACCTGCAGTACACCCGAATAAACCAATCGCTGATGTTTCCAGTAAGCCTAAGACATCTACTATTGCTAATTCGCTGCCCAACCTCCCATTAAAAACCATCTTTGCAATTGTGGGGTTAATATGGCCTTCTCATTACAATCATCACAGATGAGCCGGATTTTCCAGACCATTGGCGCTGATCCCACCAAACTAGGACTCTTCTTCATTCTGCCACCATTGGCTGGATTATTCGTCCAACCACTAGTCGGTAAATACTCTGATCGAACTTGGACGCGCTTTGGTCGTAGAATGCCCTACTTACTATTCAGCGCACCATTAGCGGCGTTGGTCATGGTGTTATTACCAAATGCTGGTTCATTCGGCTTTGGCTACGCTTCAACTGCTGCATTACTATTTGGTGCTATTGCTATTTTATTTATGGATTTATCAAGTAATGTTTGCATGCAACCATTCCGCATGATTATTGGAGATATGGTTAATGAAAATCAGAAGGACAAAGCATGGTCTTGGCAACAAGCTTTCAGTAATCTAGGAGGCGTACTTGCTACTATTCTACCGTTCGTCCTAACTTACTTTGGTGTTGCAAACACGGCGCAAAAAGGCGTTGTCCCTCTTTCTGTAAGAATTGCGTTTTATATTGGTGCCATTATTTTATTAGGCATCTCAGCATATACTATTCATACGGTTAAGGAATATGATCCTGACACGTACGCACTTTATCATCACATCGATCCTGAACAACATAAGCACACCAAACCTATTTGGCAATTAGTAAAAGAAGCCCCGAAAGCTTTCTGGGAAGTTGCCCTCGTTCAACTATTTGCCTGGATTGGTATTCAATATATGTGGACTTATACTACTGGTGCTATCGCCGAAAACGTTTGGCACACAACTAATACTGCTTCGGCTGGCTATCAAGCTGCCGGTAATTGGTATGGAATCTTGACATTCGTTCAATCAATGGCCGCCGTTCTATATGGTTTCTTAGTTCTTTCACGGACTAATCCATACAAGCGAAAGTTTTGGTATCGCTTTGGCTTAGCTAGCTTCGCAGTTGGCCTCGTTTGGGTATTCTTTATTCACAACCAGTACCTATTAATTGCCCCATTCTGTTTAATCGGTATCGGCTTCTTTACGGTGCACGTCGAGCCCTTTAGTATCTTTACTTCTTCACTAAATGGTGCCAATGAAGGCTCATATATTGGAATTTTTAACGGTACGATTTGCTTGCCACAAATTCTCGCATCCGTTGCCAGCTTCATGGTCTTTAAATTCGTTGGTAATTCGATGCCTGGAATGATGCTTATTGCTGGTATCTCAATGTTCATCGCGGTACTTGCCATTAGTATTATTAAGCAAGACAAGCCTCAAGAAGATTTGTCAGAGAATCCAACTAAATAAAAGTCATTTTACTAAGGAGTGTTTTTTAATATGAGTGCATTACCAAGTTACACACAGAACGGCCAAACGATCACGTTTGCTTTTACCCAACCATTACAATTAACTATTGTTACGCCGGAAATCATCCGCGTCTTTATTAATCGCGGTGAGCAAGGTGACTCCTATGCAATTGAGGGTCATAAAATTCAGGCGACTGATTTCACTATTGAAAGTGCTGGTGATCATTACATTATCCGGACATCAGCTTTAACGATTCACCTCGATTCCGAACGGCATCTTGATACCTTTGATAAAGATGGCAATGCCTTGATTACCGATTATCGTGGTGAACGCATTCACTTGAAAGGTGTCGACAAAGTCCATGAACGATTAGTTGAGGCAGAAGGCCATTCAGTGACTAAGGCACCTACTAAATCTGATCAAGGTTACTACGAAATCATTAAATCGCTAGCACCTGATGAATATTTTTATGGACTTGGTGACAAGACCGGATATCTAAACAAACGTGGTTTTGCCTATGATAATTGGAACGTTGATAACCCCGCTCCCCAGCTGGAGATCCTACCTAATATTTACAAGTCAATACCAGTGATCTTGGGGCTAAAAAATGGACATCCTTACGGTATCTTCTTCGACAATACCTACAAGAGCCATTTAGATATGGGCAAGGAAAGCAACCATTACTACTTTTATTCAGCTGTCCAAGGTAACCTCGACTACTACATTATTGGTGGTACCACGTTAAAAGACATTGTCACCAATTACACCTACTTAACTGGTCGAACGCCACTACCTCAAAAGTGGACGCTCGGTTACCAACAATCACGGTGGGGTTACAGTGCTAGTCAAGAAGAAGTGCAAGCAATTGCAGATAACCTTGCAAAGTACGACTTACCATGCGATGCGATTCACTTTGACGTCGATTACATGGATGGTTATCGGGTCTTCACCTGGGACAAGGATAAATACCAAGGTAATCCCAAGAAGTTTATTACCAAGTTGAACCAGCAGGGTCTCAAGGTCATCCCGATCATCGATCCCGGTGTTAAACAAGATTCTGACTATCACATTTATGCCGAGGGTCTTAAAAAAGGCTATTTCGTTAAATCTGCTGACGGTGATGTCTATATTAACAAAGTATGGCCAGGTAACGCTGCTTTTCCAGACTTCGGTCGTCCAGAAGTTCGTCAGTGGTGGGCTAACAACGGTAAATTTTTAACTGATTTAGGTGTCGCTGGTATTTGGATCGATATGAACGAACCCGCTACGTTCGAAGGTCCGATTCCAGATGACGTGGTCTTTAATGATCAAGACACGCCTTCAACACATAAGAAGATGCATAACGTTTATGGCCATAATATGGCTAAAGCAACCTATACCGGACTAAAAGAGCAAACTGGCAACCGACCATTTGTCATCACACGGGCAGCTTACGCCGGAACTCAGAAATACTCGACTGTTTGGACCGGTGACAACCGCAGTATGTGGCCACATATCCAAATGATGATCCCACAACTCTGCAATCTAGGATTAAGTGGCTTTAGTTTTACTGGAACTGACATTGGTGGCTTTGCCTCAGACACGACATCTGAATTACTGACACGGTGGATTGAAGGGGCAATTTTCAGTCCACTGTTACGGAACCATGCAGCATTAGGGACTCGCCAACAAGAACCATGGGCATTTGGCGAGCCAACGTTAAACATTTATCGCAAGTATCTCAAATTGCGTTATCGTCTGATTCCTTATCTATACGATTTATTTGCTAAGGAAACCAAAACTGGCTTACCAATCATGCGTCCCGTTGTCTTAAACTACGATCAGGACCCTCGTGTACGCGACTTGAATGACGAATATATGGTTGGTGACGACATACTAGTTGCCCCCGTTGTTCAAAAATCTCAATTTAAGCGGCTAGTTTATTTACCAGCTGGGAACTGGGTTGATTTTTGGAACGGTGCTGAGTATGCCGGTAATCAGGACATTGTAGTCGATACCCCACTCGATAAACTACCATTATTTGTAAAACAAAACACCATTTTGCCATGGGGACCCGCTGTTAGCCACATTAGCGATGAGCCGTTGAAAGCGATGACGTTTAGAGTATTTGGTACTCAAGGGACCTACCAACACTATCAAGATAATGGACGTGACTTTAAGTATCAGTCAGGTGAATGGAACAATTACACAATTACCGTTGATCACAACAAGGTTAATGTGCAACTCACTCATCACGGTTATCAACCAGTTTATCAGCAGATCACAGTTGAATTGTCTGATCATGTTGTTAAACTCACTTACGATAATGACAGTAGCTGTTATCGAGAATAGTAGCTTAATATTTTAATCCTTAAGGTAGATTGTAAAATTAATCCGAACGCTGTTCGGACAAAAAAGATCAGCTTCCTTTAAAATGGTGTTTACCACAAACCCATCTTTTAGGAGCTGATCTTTTGTCTAGTATAACCTATTCCGAACGAATTAAAATCGAAACCTTTTGTGAACTAGGGCTGTCCAATATCCAAATGGGCGTTCGGCTGAACCGATCACCGTCAACAATTTCTTAGAAGCTGTTTAGTATCTTTTAAGAAGTAGCCTGATAAAAGCTAACGAAACCATCATGAGACTAGTGTTGAGCTTACGCTCACAGTTACGCCATAAACGGTGATAATTTCCCAACCAACTAAATGAACGTTCAATGAGCCACCGTTGGGGGATAACCGAAAATTGGTGTAACTCATTTCTTTTAACGACGATTACCTTGGCTGACGTTAAACTGCTAATCTCATTAGCAAAATTTTGGCCGGTATAACCACTATCAACCATCATGGTTCGAACCAATTTAAACTGCTCTAAATTAAGGGTAACGAGTGCAATCGCCCCGTCACGATCAGTGATGTTAGCCCGGGTAATATGGATCGCTTGCGGGAATCCATTGATGTCGACGGCTAAATGCCGTTTAATTCCCGAGATCTTCTTACCACCATCGTAACCCTTATTTTCAGCGGTAGCGGTGTTCTTGATACTTTGGGCATCTAAAATGACGAACGAAGTTCGGGCTGATCGCCCTTGCCTTAATCGTCGATCAGCGACAATTTTTTTAAAACCTGAGTTAATAAAGCTGGTTTATCAGGGGTGGGGGCTTTCGACCAATTCATCCAATAGTAGTAAACAGTGGACCACTTTGGAAAATCAGCCGGCAAATCACGCCAAGTACAACCATTTTTAAGGACATAGAGCATGGCACAGAAGATATCATAAGGATCAATGTGTTTTGGATGAGTTCGTTTTCTTGAAGCTTCCAGATCCTGGCGGATCAAATCGAATTGTTGCCGAGAAATATCGCTTTGGTAATGATGACTAAAATGTTGCATATGATCACCAACTTTTTTGACAGTAGTTTATCAAATTATTGGGTCAAAATCAAAGATACTAAACAGCTTCTTATGAATTATCTCGATGTCAACCTTATCAGGCTGAATTAGCACAAACAGATGCCGAATACAAGCGATCACGATGTGGTCGGAAAACTAAGCTGAGCGATGAGTTAAAGCAAACAATTCTCAACCATTTACATCTAAGCTGGTCACCAGGAATGATTGCTCACGAATTTAAACTAGCTACTAAATCTATTTATAATTGGCTAAATCAGGGGAGAATTGGTTCCTCATTGAATGATCTACCTGAACATGGCGTACGCCAACGGCGTAACGTTGACCAACGATCCAAATATAATCAATCTTTGGGGCGATCAATTGAACAGCGTCCCATGATGATTAATCAACGTAAGCGCATCGGCGATTTTGAACTAGATACAGTCGTTGGTCCTCGTGGGCATAGTAAGGCAGTTTTATTAACTTTAATCGATCGAAAATCACGGTTCCTTTGGGCATACCGGTTAAAAGATCGGACGACAGCGACTGGTAATGAAGCACTAACTAAGTTCCTAACCACTTTTAATGGTCCGGTGCCCAACTGATCAAACAACGCACTCAGCTATCGGACCGTGAGTTAGTCGCAGCGATCCGCGATACACCCGCTTATCAGTATTTTATTGGTCTGCCCGAGTATCAGCCGCAAGCGCCGTTTTCATTTTCGGCGCTGTCCTATTTCAGGCACCGGATCGTGCCACTTTCCGAGCTGATCACGAACATCATTTTTTTCACGTAAACCCCACCGTTGGGCGAAAACGACCCGTAAGCAGATCAAGGCTCAATTACAGTACATCCGACGTGACTTGCGTTACGTCAAAGAACTGCAAGCACAAGGCGGGCAATTAAATCAATGGCAGACACAACGATTAACGATCATTCGAAAATTGTATGAGCAACAAACTGAAATGTATCGACAGCACACTCACCGGGTCGCTGATCGGATCGTAAGCCTCGATCAGCCAGAGATCCGACCGATCATTCGCAGCAAAGCAAAGCATCCGGTCGAATTCGGGCCCAAGATCAACGTATCGATCAGTCATAGCATCATGGCCGTTGAACGGTTTGCGTTCAATGCGTTTAACGAAAGTACTGACTTACGAGCAACGATCGACCATTATTTTGACACGTATGATACATACCCGGATGAGATCTTGGCTGATACGCTTTATCGGACTCGGGCGAATATCGGGCTGTGCGCAGATCTTGGGATCAAGCTTAGCGGTCCTAGATTGGGCCGTCGGCCGAAGCAGGTCGATCCGGCCAAACGTAAGGCAGACCGACAAGCCGAAAATCGACGAGGTGAGATCGAGCGTGAGTTTGCCTTCATCAAAGGGAAACTAGGACTTGATCTGGTAACCGCTAAAACTGCAGAAACGATCGCCGTAAGCATTGACGCCGCAATCGTTTCTGCAGTTTTAGCGGTTCTTAGCTCTTTTTCTGTACCAATTTCGTTCAATGTACGATCAGGCAAGCAAACGATAAAAATCGAGTATCAATTGACTGTCGTGGTTGCGGAATCGGTGGCCTAATTCAACAGCCACTACCTAATAAAGACAAATCAGCTCTACTCATAAGAACTCGCAGGTTCCATGTAGGCTGAGCTGGTATCTTCAGATTACCAGCCTGACTTAAAAGAGAAAACAAGCTAGGCTTATTTGTTATACAGGTATTGGCCGCAAAAAATTACAAAGACTCCCGTATGTTTAGCTAGCAAGTCACACGCAGGCAATTATGACAAAAGCAAATACCAGAGCATCAACATTTATCTTGACTAGGCGTAGAAAAATGCTACTAAGGCTTTTTAATGGACCAATTTTTTTGTAAAATATAAGCAGAAATCCGTCTTAATTCACTATCAAATTCACGGTTCAGAATAGCCGGATTGTTGCCTAATTCACCAGCCACTAATTAGTGGCCTTCCTTTGTTTAATGGTTCTAATAATTGTATTTGTAAAACTCGAACTTGTAGCAACACAAATCGCAAAATACACTATTACACAAATCACGCCTTGAAATAATAATGATACAAATGTTCCAGGAAGCTTGTAATTGATACACCGTATGATTCCAAAAGTCATTGCTCCAGCAAGGATATATTTCCATTTTCCCGACAAACCCGAAAAGTTTGGTATTGCCTTCGATACAAAAAACAAATCAATCAGAGTTACGCATGTTTCAGCAAGAACCGTCGCGATTACTGCTCCCATTGTACCCTGGTTCTTAATCAGAAGGATATTGGCGAGAACATTAATAATTGCGCCCACCGTCACAGAAATTGTAAACTGATGTTCTCTCCTTGTCATGACGAGAAACTGACTTCCTAAAACAGTACTCCAAGCTATCATGGGTCCTATCAAGGCTAAAACTGGAATCAAGCGACCTGTCTCGGAAAAGCTTTCACCCATAAACCAAATCGAAAACGTCGGCGCGACCGCAGCTAAACCAGCTGCGAGAAGAATGGATGCAAAGGAAACAAAATCAAGTGTTTGATACAAGTAATTATGTAACTGATCAAATTTCTTTTTAGCGAATGTATTGGCCATTCGCGGCATCATCACAGTGACAATCGCAGTAATAACTGTCAAAGAAATTTTGATAATCTTATCAGAATTTTCGTAAAACCCAGCACTTTTAACTCCATCTATTGAACCGAGCATCGTCTTATTTAGAACTAAATAAACTTGCATAGAGATCTGTGGCACGAATAATTTTAGAGAACCCAAGATATGTTTATTAAATGTGAGGGTCAATCCGCGAGGCGATATTACAAACGACTTGATATAACTCCATAAAAGGATGTTTCCAAGTAATGTTGAAACAGATAAGATTAAGATATATACCCCAACGCTAGAAGGATCCCTAACGAAAACAAAAATAGCAATTGTTGAAAAAAGTTTAACGATAAAGCTTCGTAATACCGTGCGTTTAAAATCTTCCAAACCCATAAACAACCATGAAATATCAAAAATCACTGCAACTATCTGAATCGACTGATATAAATACTCATTGCGGTATTCTCCAACAAACACTAAGTAGACAATAAATGCTACATAAGCTATCACTATAGTGACGGTCCGAATTACAACAAGGGACCAAAAATCTTCGCTTAACTTCTCATTATTGTCTCTATCAAAAGCAATCAATCTATTGCCGTACATGCTAATCCCAATACTTCCAAATAACACAAAATACTGGATTACAGAATTTGTATAGGCATAAACACCGACACCTG
Source organism: Levilactobacillus suantsaii (assembly GCF_014069315.1). Taxonomy (NCBI): domain Bacteria; kingdom Bacillati; phylum Bacillota; class Bacilli; order Lactobacillales; family Lactobacillaceae; genus Levilactobacillus; species Levilactobacillus suantsaii. The sequence goes on from NZ_CP059604.1 coordinate 12,877, forward strand.
TACTTCCAAGCGTTCGAGTTATATAGGGCGTGGTTATTAGCGGTACAATAATTGCGAATAATTGATAAGCTGTATTATATAAATAATTCTTTATAATTTTCAATGTAAATGTTCCCATCTTTTTTGGAGGTTATTGTAGACCTAAGATGAAAGTGTAGACACCCCAGTTTACAATTCAAGTGCAACACCTTAGCGACTAGACCAAAAAGGCCATGAAGACCTATTCTTGTTAGTGCAACCAGACAAGAAAGCAGGAATCTTTTTGACCCACTCTCAGATTAACACTCACAAGCACTACCAACAACTCAGTCTTAGCGACCGTGCTACAATTCAGGCCCTTCGGGCTACTGGTGACACCGCGACCGTGATTGCACAGAAGCTTCATCGCAGTAAAGCGACAATCTCACGGGAAATCACGCGTGGATCTGTAACTCAGCTCGACTCGAAGCGTCACTCGCATCAAGTCTATCTTGCGGAAACTGCCCAAGCCATACACGACCGCAAACGCGACAGAACCGGACACCACGCCTTTCTCAAAACCGGCCGTGCGTTCTTCAAAGCTCTCACCAAGGAGCTTACCCGCAAGCCTCGCGTGCACAGCGTTGATAGTTTCGTACACTTCTATCGCGACCAGGGTAAGTCTTGCCCTTCAACGACTACCGTGTACCGCTACATCGATGCCGGGCTGCTTGAACTAGATAACATGACACTCCCCAAGAAGCTCCGACGCCGCGTCAAAGGCTATAAGAACGCCCACAAACGCAAGAACAAGAAGATATACGGCGACTCAATCGAGCTGCGTCCTGCGGCCGTGAATGACCGTACAGGCGTGGGACATTGGGAAGGCGACTTGGTCAAAGGTATTCGTTCGGCTGATGAGCCAGCGCTGATGACGCTCACAGAACGGTACAGCCGAACTGAAATCATCGTTAAGATACCTGACTATCATGCGGACACCTGCCTTAAAGCCTTGCAGGACACGATCAACGATTACGGTGCCAAGGAGTTTGAGAGTATCACGTTTGACAATGGTTCCGAGTTCGCCAAGCTGTCGGAGATCGTTGGAACCCAGATCTATTTTGCTCATCCATACTCGCCTTGGGAGCGCGGCACTAACGAGAACACCAACGGACTACTCAGGGAGTACTTCCCGAAGGGAAAGTCTCTCAGGGACGTTACGCTGGTTGAGATCCAAGCAGTCCAATCAGCACTGAACCATCGTCCCAGACGTATTCTGAACTATCTTCGACCATGCGATTACTACCGACGCATGGCTTAACAACCTAGACCACTATCAAGGATTCGTTATCATCGTTGCACTTGACTTGAAAATTGAGGGCAAAAAAGTAAGCGTCAAGAATTGGCAGTCAGTTATTTTCATAAACTATCCTTCTGTAAAAACTAAGCAATTAAACGCTTAGTTTTTATTAAATATTCTTAACGTTGTCTTATTCTATGGCAAAATAATTCACCCAATTTATATTTCAACGTAAAGATAAACATATATAATGATTCCAACTTATATTTAAATAATGTAATGCCTATTCTTGACTTTAAATCAAAATCATTCAAATTTTTAAAAGAGACATCAATAACCTCTTCAAAATGATAATTACTTCTTCCTACTTGAATATATTTCAATTTTTCTAATGGGCTTTTATGTTTATCACGAATAGTATTTTGTACAAATCGTATATAAGTATTGGTTAAAGTGTTAATATATTGTGGTTTTAACTGTGAGTTATTAGAAATAATATTAGATTCTATCCACTTATTTACCCACATCATATCCTTTAAAAGAGTAGGTATATATTTATTAGACATAGAGCTTTCACTCAAATGGTATTCGTATAACTCGTCCGATGAAACTATTATTTTTCTTGAATTTACAATTGATTCCAACAAAAATAAATAGTCTTCCGATATTTTAAGCCTTTCATCAAAAAAAATCTTATTTTTTTTGAGCATTTCTACCGAATATGCAGCTCTCCACACATAACCCAATAAATTATTTTTTGTAGATAACATACATTTCATCAGACAATTATTACTGACCTCTTGTTTTTTTTCTAAGTTTTTCAAAAGATATGTATCATTATGTCTACGGCTATCGTTAAATACAGAAAATCCAAATATAAGTAATTCTGGTATATTTTTAGATAATTTTTCATTTATAAGATACAGTGCGTTCTTTACTAAACGATCATCAGCATCCATAAAAATAAGAAATTCTCCCTTTGCAAGACTAATTCCTAAATTTCTAGCCGAACTAACACCTCTATTTTCTGTATTTACTATCTTCACTTTTCTATTTGTGGCATATAACTGTTCTAAAAGTTTCTGAGTATCATCTTTGGAACCATCATTAACAATCAAAATTTCAAAATTTTTATACTTTTGATTTAAAATACTATTTATACTTTCTTCAATATACTTTTCGCCATTAAAGACAGGTACTACAATGGTAATCATTTTTTCATTCATGACTATCCTCCTTGAGCGCGTCATTGTTTTCAACCATTATTAATGCCATACCTATAAGTATCACTATCCAGGCAAACGTTGAGGCCATTCCAGAAGAAAAAATAGAATTAACAATTAGTAAACACATAAAAACATAGACATATAAATTATTTTTGGCGAATGACAAATAGCTACTGATAAATGTTATTATTCCTATTCCCCCCATTTCAACATACAATTGAACTGTGTCCATTTCGAGTGCAAATCCACCAAATGTTTTATACATATAATCTGTTGAAGATCCAAATCCATACGTTTTAAAATCAGAATTTAGTAACCAATTTAGTCTGTCTGTTCTATTTGTAGAAAATGATCGTAGGTCCACACCTAATATCTGACTGAATTCTACTATGTGTTGGGGTTCAATAGCATAATAATAGGCAAATGCAAGTGCCATTAATACCAATCCAGAAATTATGAAAATATATATATTTACTTTTTTTCTTCTTATGTTAAAAAAGCCCAAAATAAACAATAAGATGGCTGTTAAAGTTATTTGACGTTTAAATGTTAAAATAACAAATAACACACTCAAAAATTTCCAAAGATATCCCTTTTTGAAATAACAAAAAAAACCAGCAAACCCAACTGATAATAGTGCAAATGTTGAAGATTCAAGTACAGTAGAATTTGTGTTCTGATAATTTATGGTAGATAAATTATCAAGTATCCCTAATATCCCTATTTTAGTAGAATACACATAACCAATAATTGATATCAGGAGTCCCAGCTTAAAGGCTGTGTGTATTTCTGATTTGTTCCAGGTATTTATAACTAGGAAAGCATACAACATTGGGATAAAGACAAATATAAAAGTTTGAATTATTCGAAGGCTAAATTCTGATGATTTAATCGAAAGACTAATAGAAATTATTGAAACTATTACAAAGAAATAAAAAAACTTTTTAAAGTTATTAAGTAGTAATGTATCAGAAGTTAATTTTTTTTTCGAAAAATATGCTAAAAGTTCAAAAATAACGCACAGGCTTAATATTCCGTACTTTAATAAGCTTGAAACTGAAAAAAGACCAGCTCCCGAAATATTATCATCATTTGAACTAAAACTATATATCACAATTAGAAGTATGAATAAAAAAAAACGTCCACTATATAGTTGATTGTTTATTTTAAATAACAATTTTAATCTCCATTTATAAAACTCAAAACTTCTCGATACATGATTCTCCAACTTTTTAACTGCTTCATGAAAGCTAATAAGTTTTGTCCATGAGAATGCTTAACTAACAATCGTGGTACTTTGGCAATTACATAACCATCCTGAATTATTCTATATGCTACTTCAACATCTTCTCCACCATTGCCCAAATCAACTTGGAATGGATGCTTAACTAACAAATTTTTTCTTGCTGCGGCATTACTGCAACTAAAAATTCCTGGGTGAATTGTTGTCTCGTACTTAACCTGATTATCCATACCCTTAACACGATTTTTTAAATATCCTAAATAATTATATGTTTTTTCATAAATAGAACCATCTGGTAAAGCAATAACATCACCATAGCAACCGCCTATTTTTTCGTCCTGGAATATATTGTTTATATTCAGTAAATAATCATCATTTACAGGTACAGAATGTCCACTTAAAAAACAAACAATATCTCCCATAGAATTTTTTACACCTATGTTACTTGCATAGCTATAATTAAATTCTTTTTTTTCTATAAAAACTAATTTAGTATCAAATTTTTTCAAAATTTCTACAGTTCCGTCCGTAGACCCTGAATCCACAATAACTATTTCATAATTTTTATATGTCTGTTTTTGTAAGCTTTCTAATACTTCACCGATATGTTTTTCTTCATTGTAGGTCCTAATAACCACACTTATCTTGTTATCCATATCTATCCATACCTATCCTTTTTAATTTTTTTATTGGAACAATGCATCTACAATATGAGTGAATTTAGCAATAAAATCATCATTATTTGAGTGGTAAATTATAGGAATTTCCTTATTCAAAATCGGATTAAAACTTTTCTTTAATTCGACGTCACTATCAAGATAGATTCCGCCTTCGTTTAGTAAAACCCACATGCGGGCAACGTCTGACGCAAATGCATATCGCGAATTGCTTATTGCAGCCCGGTAGTACGTATTCTGGGTCACCACGTCTGGCAAATTATCATTAGTCCAAACCTTAATTTCGTAATCACTGGCGAATTTCTTAAGTGCCATCGAATATTTAGTGGCTTGTTCAAGCTTACCTGTTCCGGCGATGTCGATAAGATGAATCACTTTTGGTATGTAATTTATTGTCATTATGGCACCAACTGTTCAATTATATTCTCTAAGTCACTGCAAAATTTTTGTTGATGTGACTTGTACCCTTTTACTGCCATACCTTTGCGAACATCATCCAACGCACCCTCCAAAGAATCGTCCTTATATACCGCAATAATTGGAAAAGCCTTGGACTCAAGAAACTTGGTGAACTCCACTTGATGGTTGTTAACATGTTCATTTAAGTCATGATAACGTGGAACAATGATAGGCGTAATTTTTGCGTTCAATGCATCGAACATTGAGGCAGGACCAGCATGCATCACCACACAATCGCATTTTTGGTACATTTCCTTCATATGAGAATAAGTCATAAACTTTTCACAATGAATGTTTTTTCCTGTTGGAACAATAGAATATCCATATTGAACATAGAACTCATCTTGTGGATTATCTTTAGCAGCGAGTTCAATTTGCTTCATAAGCCTGGTAAATGAGTGCTCATGTGTTGCAACCGTGACGAATATTTTCATTAGAAAAGGCTCCCCAGATTGATAGCTTTAGGATAAACTTTCTTCATTTCATCCCATTGGACAATAAATTTATCGGTGATTGGATACACTAATCTGCCCGTAACGGTTGATTTATCGATTCTATCGAACACTTCTATATAGACTAATTTTGCACCAATTAACTTTCCAATATAGAAGAACGGAACTGCAACACCTGCTCCGCTTGAAATAATTACATCTGGTCGTTCTTTAAGTAGAACTCGAAATGCCACAAACGTGTTTCGAATGAGATTAAAAACATTTCGATTCGTTGGGAAATACGCTTTATACCAGCGTTCCTCAGTCAAGTATGAAGATGCGTCGGGTTTATCGAACGTCACCCAAAAACGATCATGCTTATGCCAGACAGGTTCTAGTTGCTTAAGATGCGTCAAATGCCCACCACTCGATCCAACTAATGCTATTTTCATCAATGTCCCCCATATATACATGCTTATATATGTCTCATATACAATCCCTTTCAATGACATATACAGGCATAAAAATTTACAGTGCTTGCCCAGTCACTACCGATACATGGAAGGCACACATTGGTGAATGCAAATTACCATGGAAACGGCAAACCCGGTTGGACAACTCTTACAATTTACCATAAATATAACTAAATTTGAACTTTACAGTACATCATGGTGCTGGCTCCTATGTTAGATTTGCAAATATAGAGGCCAATCATAGCTATTTACTTTTAGTCTTATTGTACATCAAATATGTTGATTTGAATCGGGGCCGTGCCATAAAGGGCGATGTAGCCATCAGCTAATTTTTGCCAAGCCACTTGATAATAGGCTCCGTTACCAGTGATTTCTTTTAAATACTTGTAGGTTCCTTTAGCCTGTAAAACTGGTAATTCACTCCCAATGACTGCTAATTTATTATCCATTTTATGATCTCCTTTGCTTTGCTAATCTCACCCGTTGTTTGGGTTTACTTTTAGGGTTGTAAAAGTGAACCTAAATGACGGGTTCACCAACCGGAACGTAGTGCAGGGCGGTAGGCAGGTTCTAATCAAAATCAAAACTTAATTTATGGCCGTCAAGCTTTAACTTGGCGTCAAACGACTTTCCTTTTTTACTCTTGAACCCCTTTAATTTGCTCGTTTCTCCCTTGGTGACCAACGCTTTAATTGCGGTCTTACCGAGGGTCTTACTGCTCCATTTCTTGGGCAGGGTAAAGTCTTCGCCTTGCTTAGGCTTTACAATGTAAAACTTCTGTTTATTTAAAACGGTCGCTTGCGGTGTTTCTAAGAAGACCTCGTCGGACTTTTGTGCTTGCTGTTGGTGATTGATTTGTTGCTTAATGGCTGCATTGCCGGTTAATTGTGTGGGAACATCAGCGATTAACTTCGCCACAAAATTCTTGATTTGGCTCAAAAAATTATCCGGAGTGCGTTCTTCGGTACTGATTTGCTGTAACGCTTGCTCCCATTTAGCCGTCATTTCTGGGCTAATTAGCAAGGGTTCGAGTTCGACCGCTTTACATAATGTGATCCCAGCTTCACTGACGTGGAGTTTGTTCTTTTCAGTGACGAGATACCCGCGTTTCTTTAACACTTCTAGCACATTGGCCCGGGTCGCACTTGTCCCAATTCCTTGCACGTCTTTGAGAATCGCCTGGGCTTCTTCATCATCAAGCGTTTTACCGGCCGTCTTCATGGCTGTGATTAATGTCCCTTCGGTAAACGGTACTGGTGGGGTCGTTTCTTTTTGCGGCGTTTGCAGGTTTGCTTGGACTTGATCGCCTTGGTGAACGATTGGTAGGGTGGCTGCCTCTTGCTGGTCGGCTTTGTGATCATCAAATAAAACTTGCCAACCTTGCTTAGTTGGGACCTTACCCGTTGCTTTAAAATTGGCGTCGCCAACTTGGGTAATAATGATGGTTTCTTCATACTCGTAAGGATCAGCAAACATCGCTAACGTCGTTCTTAAAACCAAATCATAGACCTGTTGCTGTAATTTAGGCAAGCTGGCCAGTTTCTCTTTCGTCGGCACGAATTTAGTTATAATAATGGCGTAGTGTTCTTCAACCTTTTTCCCATTAACATAGCGCTTATTCGGGGTGGTATTGGTTAAAGCGACTCGCTTAGAGACTAACCCCAGATACTTCGTCAGATTAGCCACTAAATACTCAAATTCTTCATTAGTGATATAAGCACAATCAGTTCGGGGATAACTCAACAACTTGGCTTCATATAAACTTTGAATAGCCGCTAAGGTTTGGCTGGCACTGGCATGATACCGTTTATTCATCGCACTTTGCAGACTGGATAGCGAGAATAGTTGGGGACTGGCACTCTTTTTAGCCTGCTTTTGCACGTCCTTGATTAAACCGCCCTGTGAGCCTTTCTGAACGTGTTTAGCTTGCATGAATGTCATTAGCCCTGCTTCGTCTTTAAATCGCTGATAGGGGTCTAATTTTGCGACGAATTTTTGCTGATTAGCTAAAATTTCCGCATTTAGTTCAAAATAGGGTTCCGGCTTAAAGTTTTTGATTGCCTGGTCTCTTTGATAAACCATATACAAAGTTGGCGTCTGCACTCGACCAATTGAGTACACCCCGCGCACCCCATTTTGTCTCAACAATAAAGTATACAAAGGACTACCATTCATACCGATCAACCAATCACTAATTTGACGGGTTTGGGCTTCTTTATACGCTAAGTAGTCTTTGTGCCAATCGCCAAGATTTTTAAAGCCGGTAATAATCGCGTCTTTTTCTAGGCTATTCAACCAAAGGCGCTTAATCGTTTTCGACTTAACATCAATATGCGCTTGGTTCATGATCGACCACGCGATATTTGACCCTTCTCGGTCGCTATCTGTGGCAACAATAATGGTATCGGCTTTCGTTAGTAAATCTTTGACGACTTTAAACTGCGTTTTCTTATCGGTTGGCACGATAAACTTGTATTTATCGGGGAAAATCGGTAAATTAGATAGCGCCCATTGCTTGTACTTTTGATCGTATTTTTCTGGTGTTGCTAATTCGACCAAATGGCCGAATCCATACGTGATTACAGTATTTTGGGGCAAAACAGGGTCACTAACCGTATAGTAACCCTGTTTTTTTGTGCTTTTTTGAAATGCCTCAACGTATGACCTTGCTTGGCTCGGTTTTTCAGCTAAGATTACTGTGTTTGACATTTTAATTTTTCCCCCTTTACTGTCCTCTAAGCATGTTTCGTCCAATATTACCCATACCACGCATAACTGACCGTCCAGCACTTTTGGTAATCCCTGTTGAAGCCCAAAAGTCTTGAATTACATGTGGTGTGTGTAGTACTAACCAGCCAAAACCAATAGTTCCCATAAAGGCAACAAAGCTCCATTTTGAGCCAATATGTGTGAAACACCAAATTGATAAGGTTAGTGATAACACTTGGGACAACATGGAAACATTGTAATAGACTAATTTTTTCCACCAGGTTGAGCTATAATCAAAACTTTCACTGGCAATCGACATAGCAACAATCGGGATTGATAAGTTATAAAATGCCATATCTGCAAAGTAGATACACATTTTAAGGAAAAATGCTACGGTTACGATTGCAAAAAAGGCTAGAAATAGTATTTGCATAAATCCTGTAATTTTAATGCTTTTCGTGACTTGTGATGTTGAATAAACAGCGTCTGCGGAAAATTTACCACTCATATCAAACATGCCTTTTGCAAGTGGTAAGATGATTCTTGTTTGCAAAAATGCTTGTAAAAAGACCATGACCGGAATTGCAATTGCGGATCTAACAGCGTCTATAATAACGTTCGCCCACGTTACATCTGTACTTTCGTCCGCCTCGCCAATAAGTGTAATGATAATTCTTGCTAGGACAACCACGACAACCATTGATGTCGCAAAAGCAAGAAATATACCGTACCATGTATCAATGATTGGTAGAGATGTACTTAATTGGTCTAAAATTGCTTTTACACCTGATACAGCAAAGTTCATGATTGCTTTAAATACATCTTTCAACCAGTCGTTTATTTTATCTCCAATAATTGACCCAACAACAAAATTTTGTGAGTACATACGCTTTCCTCCTTACTTTGAGACTAAGTTGTTTTTATCTGTCATACCATACATTGCATTTTTAGCTGGTTGATTAGTTTTACCTTTATCCAAAATCAATGAGTAGCCACTATCTGTTTTTTTGATTTTGAAGTAATATTTACCGTCACTTCCTAAATCTTCGTGGTGTGTAAGTTTCAAATATTCAACATTACCTTGCTCTTTGATTGAGTATTTAAAATTCTCGGTCATTGGTTCTTTCCCTAAAATCATGGTGTTATCTTTTTTAAAATTAACGGTATTGCTTTCTTCTTGGCTTGTTAAAGTCCATTCTTGTGCTTGTAACTTTTCTGCGGTGGTTTTATGTCCAAATATAAAAGCAATACCTAGTAGGACTACTAAAAATGCTAGAACAATACTAGCAATTGTGATTTTCTTATTACTCATCAATATAGCCTCCTAAAAGTCCACATCTTCGTTTTCGTTTTGAACGCTTTCTTGTTGTTTCGTTGCCTGGTCTAATTCGTCTTGCATATCTTCTTCTTCTTCGGGTTTTACATCATTCTTTGCTCTTGTAGCTTTGGCTTTTGCTAACTCCGCTTCCCACTTTTTGTTTGCTTCGTTAAACTTTGTAACCTGACTTCCTGAAGGTTCATTGGTGTAGTCGTTTTGTTTCAATTCAACTAAATGATCAGCACCAGGGAACAACTTAAATTGAAAAGCCTTTGTTGCTTTAATTGGTCGTTGATTTGAGAAAATTAATATACTTTGTGTATCTGGCATTCGCATGATCTCGTCAGGCGTCATGAGTGAACGGCTAGTATAGCTGTAACTATCACTTTTGCTGTGACTTTCTTCCTTGCTATGACTGGTACTCTCACTACCGGTTTCCACTTTTACGGTCGATTTACCTAACAAATCACTAAAGTATTTAGCGGTCACGTCATTAGCGGCATTCAAGCAAATTTTAACCGCATGATTACCTAAGATACTCTCGGCCTTATCCTTGCCATACAAAGCTTGGAGCTGGGTTAAGGTTTGACAAATGGTGGTGACGCCAATGCCGTACCCTCGACACGTCGCTAGGAACTCCTCATACTTGGGAAACTTCCCCAAATTGACAAATTCATCAAGGATAAAGTCTACTGGATTAGGTAATTTTGCTCCGTTATCGGACGCTAATTTGTATAATTCATCAAACAATTGTGAGAAAAACAGATTGATGAAGCTTTCATAAGTGTTATCCATGACGGGGATAATTACATATAGCACAACTTTGGCGTTGCCAATATCTTTTAAATCAAAATCTGAAAATCCTGTAAAGTCGGCAACTTCGGCGTCAACAAACTTGCTGACGGTTGCTAACAAGCTTTCAATGATACTGGCTTTCATCTCTCCTTTGGCTTTTTTGAAACCTAGTTCATAAGCTCGTCTAGCTGGATCAGTCATGTTTAAGTCTAAGAAAAGTGAATCTAGGGGGCTATCAGTTTCATCTTTGTCTGGTTCAACATCAAACTTTTGTAAAACGTTGGTAACTCCTGCTAAGTTGCGTTCTTTTGGCTCTCTGTGGTTCATTACAAATAAGATTAAGGCTTTCAGCAACTGACGTTGGGTACTGAACCACACATCTTTTTTGCCCTCGGCATTTTCACTTTGCACGATCTTTGTTGCCACGGTTTCAGCTTGAATATCTCGTTCGATATAATCAAACGGATTATACCGATCAGAATGTATCATGTTCGCAAAATTTACAACATGGACTTGATAGCCCTGAGCGACTTTAATACCTGCTGTCTTTTCGTAAAGTTCTCCCTTTGGGTCGGTTACGACAATACTGTTTTGTGTTTCGTTAAAAAGATTTGTAATAACAACCGATTGCGTTTTGTAAGAACCTGGACCCCCGACAACGAACACGTTTCGGTTGGGCTTGGTGCTGTTATTTTGGTAAATAATTTGCTTATCAACCATACCTAGAATTGTACCGTTCATTTCTACTCCCCCTTATCCTGCAACTGCTTAATAACGTCTGAATTCAGGCTTTCATTAAACTGACTGCTTAAATCTTTGGAACTTATCGTAAAATATTGTGTTAATAAATCTTTTACGTTTCCCCATGTCGCACTACCATGGGTGTCCGTATCTGCTGTTTCCCACGCTTTGTGCTTGCTATTGCGTTTCAAAGCAAAATAAATGGTGTATAGGACCACAGCGATACTGACGATAATTAATACCGGGTTCTTTTGACCCAAATACAAGTTGTAATAGTGCCAGGGGTGCAAGGCTAATTGTTTTAATACGGTTGGCATATGATCCGCAAAAGTTAGCTTATAGTGCGACAAGGCCATGACTGATCCAGCTAAAATCTCCGCTAAATACAAGCCAATGATTAGCGTTAGTAGATATGGCCAGCTGACTTTAACGCTGTTTAATAATTTGTCTTTCATCTAATCACCTACTATCTGTTTAATCCTTTGTTGGTTGGTACCGGAGTATCGTTGCTTGCCATGGATCAAGGTTGGTACTGACGTTAATTGATATTTTTGAATGTAATGCCGATTCTGCGGTTGGTTCATGTTAATCAAGACGATGTTGTGATTGATTGCGTTGTGCCAATAAATCTGATGAAAAATTGACTGACAATCTGAACAATCGTCCCGATAGAAAAACAAAGTTTGCTTAGTATCTTTTGGTATCTGCACTATTTCTCGTCTTTTCTCAATCGTATTGATGTAGTTATGTCCGATAAAAATTACCATAATTGCTAATACCGCCAAGATAGCAAGTGTTTTGATAATTTTATTGAATGTCTGACGCTTCAAAGCTATCTCCTAAACTTTTGACCTTAGTCAACTGTTTGGCGGTCGTATCATAACTTAATTGATACAAAACAGTTTGTTTTTTAAAGTCGTTGCTACCTGTTTTACTTTCAAATGTGATGACGGCTAATCCGTCAATATTTTGGTCTTGCTTGGCTCGGGTATAAACCTTGGCTTGGTCTAGCTTTGAAGAAACGTTATTACTATCACCAAAATTTTGATTACTTGGGAAATATTGGTGATATAAATCATTTGAAATTAAACCTTTAATATGTTCCTTGCGGGTTTTGTATGAATCAGGTTCAAATGTAAACATATACTTTAAAAACTCGTTTGTGGTGTTGTTAAAGTCAATTTCTGCGGTACTTTTGTCTTTATTATTTTGGTAGGTCTTATAACTGTCAATTTGGGTGCTCAATAACTGCTTTTGTTGGTTGGTTTTAGTCAATTGCTGACTAACTTGTCGCTTCTGCTGTTGTAAGCGACTGATCTGTTGTTGCGCCTGCTTAACTTGGCTATGTTGATAGGCATTCGTTCCTAATGACATAATTAAGATCAAACTACCAAGTGCAATACTTAAAACCACGCTACGCTTCATTTGTTGGTTCCTCCTTACTTCTTGATTGGCCGGGCTAACGTTACATCGCTACCACTTAGTAAGCTATAAAAGGCGGTGCCAAAGGTGCTTTCGTTTACATGTCCTGTGGTATCTCCACCCTCTTCAATAATCTTTGTGTTTTTACCATGCCAATTTTCGGTAATAAAAGCGGTGTGTCCGTTATTTCCTGCACCCGCACCCTGATTGACAATGACAATATCGCCTGCTTTGGCGTCATTTTCACTAATTTGTTTCAAGTATTGGTGTGATCCTTTAGCGTCACTTGCCATTGTTCCAGTAAACCAGCCCATATTTGCGGGAACTTTGTAGCCTGCCTTGTTCAAGGTAAGCCAGATAAATCCTGAACAATCAGTTGTTCCTGATTTGTTAGGATTTTTTAAGTTAGTTCCTAAATCAGCGCTAGGGTGCGATTGCCCATACTTGAAATAACCTTTCATACTCTTGGCTGTTTTAATTATATTGCCGTCTGCCTTGCCTGTATCGGTATCACTAGCGCAATCTAGATTAGCGTTGGCTTCCTCATCTTGGCTAGCATTTTTTAAGCTATCCCCTGCAACTGGATCTTTTGTACCAATTACTGAATACCAGTGATCTGCAAAGGCATAACGCTTTGACAAAAACCATTGTTCAGGGTTTTTAGACATACCCTCGTAATCCATTAACCAGGCTTTGGTCGCTTTGTGCACGTCCGTATATTTAAAAATCTGCTTGTTTGACGCATAGTAACTACTGTTCAATTCTTGGTCGAGATAATCCAACTGTACCCCGAGATTGGTCGCTGGTTTGCTTTCTTTGTGGGCTAAGTCCTCCAACTTATCTTTACGGCCGCCTAACCACTGGGCTAAGCCCGTGGCCCCGGAACTGGAATTAACAGACTTGGGATCAAGGCGACTTTCTAGTTGTAAGACTCCCAAGATACCGGCGGCCGCTTGTGGGGTGGCACCATACTTTTGCTTCCAATGCTTAGCAATGTTTTTCGCATTTTCTTCCATACCTTTATCCCTTTATCGTCTAAATTGGTAACTTGGCTTGATGTGGTATCATCTCCACAATTTTCTTCTAAATCTCCTGTTAATCCTGCAATTATCAATATAATTGCTATGAAAAAGCCTACGATACCATATAATATGAATTTGATTTTTTTCTTTTGAAATTCATAGGCTAGTCCCATGTTAAGCACCTACTTTTTGCTTTGCCTTATCAACTTTATCTTGCGCTGCTGATTGGTCACTCTGCGCGTTCTTTAAGTCCGACTTAGCCGAATCCACCTTCTTATCTTTATCCTTATCTTTACTGCCATCAATCTTGTTGGCGTCATCTAACTTCTTTTGGGCGTCGCCAACTTCGTTCTTAGCGTCATTGAGACTTAACAGGGCTTTCAAATACTTAGCTTTAGGACTACTCACACCGGCTAATTTGGTTTGGGCGGTCTGGGCGTCTTGCGTATCATTATGGGCGAGGAAGGCTTGTCCCATTCTCAATAAAACATCAGCGTTCGTCGTAAAGGATAATTGGTTATTAAGCGTATTGGTATCGTAGTTAACGATGGCTTTTTCAAGTTTCAACTGGTCTTTTTGCTTGCTTGTCGCCTTAGTTGGCAATTCCCACTTGGCAACCTGCCCGCTATCCTTGTTGGCATAAGCCGTGTTGACAACCTTATTCAACTGGCTTGGGTCAACCTTTAAAGCTTGCTGGTACTGACCATGCTTTAAAAAGACATTGACTTGCTTAGTTGCAGGATAGCCGGCTCGTTGCATATCTTTTTGTGCTTCTGACCACTTATGATCATTTAAAGCGGTCTGAATTTGACCGCTATATTTTAATCGCGTGACCTGGGCTTGGTTCTGGTTAGCTAAGCTTTGATACTTTCTTTCGTCACTTTTATGGACTAAGCCGACGGCCAAAACGGCCACAATCGCCACTCCGGCCACGCTCAACCACAAACGTTGTTTGGTTTTCTGCTGGGCCGTTTCAACTTCCTGCCATTCGTGATAACTCACAAAGTCCTCAATGCTGTTAACCACTTCCGTTAACTCATTTAACGACGTAGCTTTAGCTACTTGTTGTAAATAGTCGTCCGGGTGTTTAGCTAGGGCTTCTTTAGGATTGCTTAGTAGCCGTTCATAGGGCGTCCCCGTCAAGCAAAATAGAATCAGCGCTTTGTATTTGGCTAAATTGCTATGTTTGTCATCATAAGGCATGAGTTCATTGGCGCGATAGGCGTACCAAACATGTTGCATGGGGTAATACCACAGATTAGCTGGATTTAACGCAATATGATACTGGCTATCAGCAACCACATTTTGCGCCATGATTTCTTTCGCAATGGCCGCCCGGATTGCCTTATTCTCATGTGGTAATTCCTTTAATGATCTGACCTTATCTGGCAAGGTATAAGTTAAAACGACCTTTTGGTCTTGCTCAACCACGTTAACCAACTGCAAGAAATTGGCATCAGCTTGCTTTAATTCGTTTAGCTCACTTAACTGGTCATATCGAAACTGATTGTGATTGAGTTCAAGGATTAACTTGTTTCCTTGCCGCCTGAACGTCCCAACCTCGATATTCAATAACTGATTTGATTTACTCATTTAAAGCCCCTCCTTCCTCCTCGGTGGTGGTCAAAGCGTCAATTTCACTTGGCGTCAACACCACGCGCTTTTGATAATCCGGTTGGTTGGCGGTCTCACGGTTATATTTTTCCTGGTAAGCTTCGGGATCAATTAACCGCAATTCTTCTTCGGTCAACTCGACTTTCATAAAGGCACGTTGGCTGCCATAGATCATCAGGGCTTCGCCTTGTCTACGACGTTCTAGTAGCTTCTTTTCTTTATCTGAGAACGTCATACGCAACTTAGTAATGACGTCATCAACGCCTTTGCCATCAAGGCCAAAGAACACTTTGGTATAGGAGTTCCCAATAATGGCTTCCCCAATGTTCTGCCCAGTATCTGTTGTTCCTTCGATCACATCTTGAATTTGCTGCGTTCCGGCAATGGCTCCGGCATTGTACTTTCTAAACCGCTTGTATGCTTGGTGGAAAAAGGTGGCGGCCGCTTTATGCAAAGTCAAAAAGTGAAATTCATCAACAAACAATTTCTTGCGGCTATGCCGATCTTTGGTAATTTCGTCCCACAAATATTGAAAGGTGTTCAGATAGGCGGCTGATTGGACTTCCTGTTCACTTTGTAGCGGTTTTAGATCAAAGGAAATGATCTTCCCCTTTAAGTTAACGTTGGTGTGGCCGTCAAATAGGCTGTTAGAGCCATGGGTATAACTGCCTAAAATATAGTAGAAATCTTTAACCCGATTAAATTTGTCGGCGTCTTTATCAGCTAGTTTTTCCAACTCGTCATAAACATTGGATAGGGTCGGCCACTGATCGTCTTTAATTTCTTTCAAGCGGCTGTATTTCAAAACGCCACTGTTGACGTAAGCTTGTTTAACGACATCATCAAGGATTGCCAGTTCAACTTGGGTAATCCCGGTTTTAAGGACTTCAAAGAACCCCTTTAATCGCTGGATTTTATCTTTGACTAGTAAATCAAGGTTCGTGACCGCCTCATCGGCGCTTAGGATTTCTTCGGAGAAAATTTGGAGCGGGTTAATTTTGTACTTAGCATTAGAAGTTAAGTGCAAGACTGCCCCACCTAGGGCTTCGACAATCTTGGTATATTCATTTTCTGGATCAATAATGTAGATTTGATAGTCTTGAATGGCGTAGCGTAGGATTTTCTGAATCATATAGGTGGTTTTACCAACCCCGGAAGTCCCGATAATGACTTGATTTTGATTAAGCGTCTTGTTGCGATCCAACATATCTACGGCAATTAAGCTGTTGGTATCTTTGTTAACCCCTTCAATATCGCTTCTAGGCTTCAAGTCCAAAATTTCCGCGTCATCAAAGGGAAACATGCTACTGGCGACTTCGGTATTACTTTCTTTATAGGTGTAATCCCCCATGAGGTTCTCGTTAATTGGCATGGTTGACCAAAAGGCTTGGAACGTCGCTTTAACGGGCACTAAGGGCTTCATTTGTAGTTTAATCAGCGTGTTTTTGACATTGTCGGTTAAATCATCTAGTTCTGCTAAACTGTTGGCCCGTAGATAAATGAGCATATGTTGGTACACAAATGTGGTAGAATTATCAAGGTATTTATCTAGTTGCATGTTGGCTGAGTCAATATAATTTTGCAGAATCTTCTTTTTATACGGGTCGAACGTATTTAACTTCTGCGCTTCCTTATTTTGAATCGTCTTCTTGTAATAGGTAATCATTGAATTGTTACTGGCGCTGTCGATATATTGCACAATATCGATAACGCCTTTTTTGCGCTTCAATTCTGATAACCAGTTGCCATACACCCGCTTAGGATAGTCGGCAATCGCTAACACCCGAATAAAATTCTCGCCCGACTGGACGTAGGTGGGGTACTGTTCCCAGCTAAATGGAAATAGTGAATGCAAGCTATCGCGATCAATCAGCCTGGTAAAATCCTCAATCTCCGGTTTGGGCTTACTACTCGTTTGGTCGCTGTTGCCTTGGTTATGTTCTTTTTTAGTTGGCATAAATAAATCAATGACCTTATCACCAAAACTCATCCTGTTTCCCCCTATCCATTAAAATTGATCAGGTTCTTTAAAATCTCTTGGACTTCTTGACTAGTCAAAACTTTGGCCGTCACATCAAAGTCCGTTAACGCATTTTCAATATCCCGTTTAACCTGTTCGATCTTTTCGTCTAAATGAGTGACCGCTAGGTTTAAGCTCTTAACACTTTTGTCTTTAATTGGCACCTTAACGATTAGCAGATGTTGCTTAGTTGTCATATTTTTGGATTCTTGGACTTTAGTAAAGTGATCCAAGTAACTGGCTATGAGCTGGATTTTGAACTGTTGCTCCGGGTGATCTTTTTGTAACGCAAGATACCGACGCTTGAGACCATTGAGATAAGCCGTCATATTGACGGGAATCGTCGGTTCTAAGAACTGTAACGTGTCATCAACGCCTTCACCCAAGGTACTCATCAGAAACGCGCCATAGTCCTCAAAGACGTCTTGCTGTTCGGTTTCATTAAGCAGATCAAGGTTGATCCCACTAACTTCCAAAATGCCAACGAGATTACCCGTTTTGGTAACTTCGTAGTTACCATACATACCCACCACCAAGCTCATGTCATCAATGGTCTCTTTGCCACCATTGATTTTAGGCGGTTGGTAATCCCAATCGAGCTTCACTGATTTATTGGCGGTTTTGCTCTTCTTCAAACGCATTTAGTTCACCTCGCTTCTTCGGTTTTAAATAAAACAGTTTCTGACCATTGGCATAGCGGCGTTTCAACTTAAAGTTATCCCGCACTTTAATATTCTTCCGCGCCGCAACTGGCCGAATTGTTAAAATAGCCATGACAATCGTCATGGCTAAGACAACAATCACTATTTTTATCAGGACTAAGATCAGACCATAGGGTGGGATCGCAATAAAAATTAAGCCCACTAGTCCTGCCAGCGCCGCATAGCCAAAATCCTTCAAGGTGTAATCTTTCCAGATCCCGTAATCTTTATCTACGTTCTCTGGGAAGATAAATTCTTTCCCTTTCTTCATTTGGCAGGCTCCTTTTTAAATTAAGTGAATAGGCTGTAAACCCAAGGTAATAGCCAGATAATGGCTGCCGCTAAGGCCACTAAACCAGCCACCCGACCAACCGCGTGATAAACCTCTGATTTCTCTCGCGGATCGTCTGCGTCAGGCATTCTTTTGATAATAATAAATAGCGCGACACAAATCCCGACTAAAACGACCAACCCAGTTAAAATACCTTGAATCGTCTTACCAGCGCTGGTTAGCTTGCTTTTAACTTCGCCACCGTCCGCCGCCAAAACAACCTGGGCGTTCATCAAGCCCAAATAAATCGCAGTAGCTCCAGTAGTTGATAGCGCTTTCATTTTTCTGTATTTTGACATGTTATTCCTCCTTCCTATCGTCTTCTGATGTTCGTAATTGAATTTGTTCTGCCTGCGTTTCTTCTGGCTCACGCTGATAGAACTTGTTCAATTGTTCCTCGGCAATTTGCTGGCTTGGTAATGGATCGGTGGCTAATCTGACGTGGCCATTTTCACTCGTGGCTAAGTAATACTCTTTTTCCGACTGGCCTAACTCTTGGGTCTCTAGGACATGCAAATTATGTTCGTAACGTCTTAAGGCGTTATCAACTTCTAAGCCATAGAAGCCTAAGAAGCCTTCCAAGAAGCTCTCACCAAAAAAGGTCATTTCATTTTTGATTTGCTTATATTGATGAGTTGGCTTATTACTTACCAGCTTTTCGGCTTTTTGAGCATTGTCACTCTCATGTTTACGGTCAAACCAAGCACTGATTTTTATTGGATCGGTTTTGACCCTACCTTTGACTGACTTCTGAACTAACTTACTTCTAACTTCTGTGACTGGCTTACCGCTTCTTTGCATTTCGGTTTTTAACGCTTCGGGATTATCCAGTAGTTTTGAATCCTTAACAATAATTGCTTTGTCATTATCAACTACCAAATGTTCGTCCACATCTTGCCAGTTCTCTATCTTCATTGCGCCACCCCCTTTAAATGGTTATTAAGTATATCTAGCCTATCCATTCATACTCATGTAAAATGGTATGTTAGGGTGTTTTCCTAAAACGGTCATTTTTAGGAATTTATCCTCAATAGCACTAACCTTGCTTTTGAGGACGCCCTCTTTTTTTGTGTGTTCAGAAATCCATTGAATACCTTTATCATGAATGATTTTCTTACCTGAAATATCCATTAGCATTGGCTTGGGGAAATCATCATGACGCTTTATCCAATTACTCACATAGCGGTCATTTTTTCCTAAAATTCGGCTAGCCTCCGCTAATGTGTGCCACTCGTTGCTATTTTTCAAATGCTATCCCCCCTTTCTTTATTTGTATGAATAAATTATATCGCAAAAATGGTTACGTTGTCACCATTTATTTTTTCTTTTTCATTACAACTATCTTACACCTAGCCTATCTATGGATTGTACCACTGTGGCGACTGTGCTTCTGATGTTGACGCTTCTTTTTATCCAGTTCGTATTCTAATTCTTTTTGTGCTTTCTTTTGTCTGTTAAGTTCGTGGTCTTGTCCATTCTCGTAAAGTAAGCTCATTAAGGTATCTGACAATAATTTGTTCATATAGTTTGCTGGGGTATTTTCGTTATAATTAACGGCTCGATAATCAGGCATATTCTCTTTTCGGAAATCATCATTCTTTTGATTATGTTGCTTTACTGCCTGCTTAGCCTGTTCAAGTTGCTTAGCAGAAATCTTTTTATCTTGTCCTGCTTCCCCAATGAATAACTGTTGTGTCCCCCTATTCTTCAATACACGTAACAAATTAGCGTTTTGAATCTCATCAGATTTAACCTGTCCGCTTAGATAAGCAAGTCCCTGGGCATGTTCCTGGGTCGTGAATTGAACAGGCGGATTATTTCTCAACTGATCTAAATCACGCTTTTCTAGTGATTTAAGTTCAGGATTATAATAAACAACTGCTGTATATAGGCGTTCTTTTTCAGTCATTTTGACTTGATCAAGGCTCATATCAGGGAAAGTCTTACTTAATACGTTGTTATATTGCGTATCAACCACTTGTTTAGTCTCATTTATTGCTGAAAGTTCTTTGATATTCTTCTTTAAAACAGCTTGTTGTTTCTCATCAAAGTCACTTAACAGCGTACCCTTTGTACGCTTAATATCTGCTAGTTGGTAACCTTTATTAGCCAAAATATCACTAATAGTTTCCTTAGCTCGCTGTTCTTGTTTTTCAAGCATTAACCAACTAGCAAATGGGCGCTTTGTAAACGTCAGAACCTGTTGATTGATAATGTTTGTTCTTATCATGGCTAAACGGTCTTTTAGTTCATCTCCTGTAAATACCCTTTGTTCGCTGTCCGTCTCCTTAACTAAATCCCGTTTTTCTGCCATTGTTATTTGCTCAAAATCAACGTCAGGATAAAGTTTTGAAACGGTTCGATTAACGACTTTATCCAATAATTGATTGGCTTCTGATAGTGACTTTTCTTGTTGTGTAATTGTAACTAATTGTTTAGTCACATCTTCCCCTACTGCTTGCTTAATCATGGCACTATTTTTCCAATTAAACAGCATACGTTGTTTCTCATCTAGGTTCTCTAAGCTAACAAATGTTTTTAGTCGATTACTTAACTGTGCAACCAGTCGTTTTTCATTAAATGAATAATGGCGCTGTAAGGTTTGCATACGGCGTTCATTATGGATTTTTTCATTAGCATTTTTTGCTTCTGCTTTTGCTTGTCGTTGTTGCTTAACATTTTGATTAAATTCTTGGCGTTTTTCTTTCTGTGAATTGATACCCTCGTGTTGTGTTGCCACTTCATCAATTCCTTGTTCTTCATATGATTTTTCACTAATACGGTCTGGTAAATTTTTAGCTTCTAAAATTTGATTAACAGCGGTAGCCCAATTGTGACGCCATTCAGTTATTTTTTCTTTTTTATCCCAATCAGTTAGCCATATTTTTCTATTTCTTGCATACCCACTTTTTGTATATGTTTTATTCCCTTCTTCATCTAATATATATTCTTTTCTACTTTTAATTCCCCATGTTCCGTCAGGATTAAATGGGCGATTGGTTAACATCACATGTGCATGCGGATTGTCTGGGTGATCGCGATGAATTGCTACGTCAGCTACCATACCTTGATCGACAAAATTTTCTTGCACATATTTTGTCAGTAATTCTTTCTGTTCGGATTCACTTAATTCTACCGGTAAAGCCACGTTAAATTCTTTTGCATACCGTGAGTTTGATTTACGATCTTTCTTCTCAACTTCATTCCATAATTTTTGCCTATCTTTTGCCCAATCAGGGGCATTTTTTGGTGTTAAAATAAATGCTTCTGGTTTAACATCTCTTGCATAATAATAGGTATTACCCTCTTTATCAGAAAACAACTTATCGCCACTGCGATAACTCGCACTAGCAACCGCACTACGCATTTTTCCTGCGCTTATATTTTGAAAACTCATATGGAAAATTGCCATGCTGTTGTCTCCTTTCTTTTAGGGTTTTGTTTTTGGTTTTTGTTGTCGCCATAGGCGACTTCTGATACAGGTTTAAGTGTTTTAGCACAACTCCAATTTATTTGGAGTGTAAGTGCGCATTGACCTCGTTTCACTCGGCCTGCTGATTCCCCTAAATTTACTTATAGTGTATGCCTTTCGCTTCGCTATTTCAACTTTCATCCTTTGACTTAACATTCTCTGTATGATATAGTGTCGGTGATTATTTTTAATATGATTGGAGGGATCGTTATGTCTCAAAGCAACTTAGAAAAACAAGAAGCTAAATTAAAACAGCTTAATCAAAAGATTAAAGCTGAAAAAAATAAGATTGAACAAAACCTCGGTAAGCAAATCATTAGATCGGCCAACTTAGATTATGCAACACTGACCACTCCACAGATTAAAATGATTGCTAAAAAAGTTGCCGCCTTTTTAAATCAAGCTCAAAATAACCAATAATAGTTAGGTGGTAATGACTATGCCTAATCAATATGAAAAATTAGTTGAGCAACAAGCGCGTTTAAAACAAAAAATTGAGCGAGAAGATTTTAAATTACGGCAATCTAAATACTATGAAAGCCGCCAAGCACGCAAAGCCCGTTCTCGCCGATTAATTCAAAAAGGGGCTTTGCTCGAAAAATACTTTCAAGCTGATAACCTTTCGGTCGAACAAACCGAAGATCTTTTAAAAATATTTGCTAATTATGTTAATGCTCATAAACCGAATAAATTCAAAAACGATCAGCCTAATAACTAGGCCGATCGTTTTTATTTTCTGAATCATTCATGGGATTTCTAATTTTTAAATCTGAATTATTTTTAACAAAGGAATTTAATTGTTTTTGAACGGCTGCTTCAAAGGTGATTTTGGGGTTTATTCAAGGAAAATATCGCAAATTATTTTTAATTACCTGGTCATGCTCTCTTCTGTAAACTGATACAAATTTTTGGCTATTATCGAAGATCACGACGTTATCAGCTTTGAATGCAACTGCTGCTAAATTATGATTTGATTGATTATAGCGTTTTTTAACAACTTCATCTGGTACACCGTGCCCACCCTTTTTGACCCGCTCATGAACCCAATTAATTGCGACTTTTTCGTTTTTTAAAGCCACGTATAAAAGTGTTACTTCAAAACCATTTTGGTGAGCCCGCTCGATTAAATTTAATTGTGCCTTTCCTTGGCCAGCCAAGGTTGTTTCAACATGAATACTCTGCCCGGTATCTAAAGCCGCGTGGAGTTGCTTTATTTCTTCGCGCATTGCCCTAAAGTTATCACACTCTTTATACCAATCGCCACCCATTTTTTGTAGGATTTCATCGGCATTTAATCGTTTGGAGTGAGTAAATAATTCGGGTCTCGCACGATATAAAGTGCTTTTACCAGCGCCGTTTATCCCAGCCACGATGATGTATCTCTTTAACTCACTCATGTTAAATCACAAAATGATTTTCGTCGATAATTTGCTCTTGGCGTTTATCTAAGAGGTAAGTGTGTAACGCGTCAAACAGCTTGCGTTTATCAGGATCTGGATTATGTGCCGCTTGTTCCCAAATGTCTTGAATATTGACTGCCCAGGGGTCAGCCAACAATTGATCAATTGTTTCGATTTCTTTGCTGGGTTTGGTCATTTAAAAAGCTCCTATCCCATTTTTCTAGTTCAACTATCGCCAATTCGGCCACTCAAGGTGCCTATTTTTACTTCTAAGCGGTTTTAAAGCAATTTTAATATGATTATGCATGCAACACTTAAAGCGGCTTAAATGAGCTTATATGCCGTTTGATTTTAAAACCACTCATTGTCAGCGTTCTGCTCCTCGGGGTGTTTAGCAGCATATTCTCTAGCCGCTTGTTTATTCCACCAAACGCCAAATAGGTTTTGCATGGTGCCGTATAAGTAGTTCTCAACATTCTTGATGTGCTTCTCATTGCTTCTCAGGGCGTTAAAGTAGCGTCTCAAGGCTTTAGTCATTAAAGGTTTCAGTTCCTCATCATCAAGTGGGATTATGACACCAATATCTTTGTGATCTTTCTCAACTCGGTACTTAGCATTTAAGATAATGCCAATGAAGCGGCGCATTTGTTGCGGAGTTCGGCACCAGAAGCTAAGTAATTGCACGGCTTCTGGTTCTAAGAAAACCGGTAAGCCACTGTCTTCATCAGTTAAGAAATCATTAGCATGGTTCACCAAATCCTGGTTTTGCTTTTGAATTTCTGCTGGTGAAAAATGGGCTGTGGAAAAGTTCAACTTTTGAGTATCTATATTGTATCTGTTTTTGTCTCTTTCTTTAGGTTCTATATATAGATTAAGTCCATTTTTTGAACTTCCGCTCGTAGCAAGGGTTTGAGAGCTGTTGTCAACGAACTTATGCGGAAGTTCATTTTTTGAACTTCCGCTCGTAGCAAGGGTTTCAACGGTCTCCCGCGGAAGTTCATTTTTTGAACTTCCGCTCGTAGCAAGGGTTTGAGAGCTTTTTTGACCAAATTCGCCGCGTAAATAGACATCGGTTGCTTTCACATCGAGCTTGGACAGATATAAGCGATTCGGTTCATTTTTCTTAGTTTTCGGGTTAAAGCCCATTTGTTTCTGAACGAGTAATCCGATTGATTCCAGCTCTGCTTTTATTTTGATGACTTTTCCCTTTGAACAATTGAACAAGTCCATTAGTTCTTGATTGGTAAAGATAAAGTAGACGTGTCCTTCACTATCAACCCAGTTATTGCGCAAAGAATACTCTAATCGGTCTTTTAGTACCATATAGGCTAATTTAGCGTCATTGCTTAAATGCTTGTATTGCTCGCCATACATTAATACCTTAGGGAACTGGAAAAATAAGGCTCCATATACGTTATCTGCTTCATAGTAATTAAAATTTGTTGATTTTGTCATAATAAAAACTCCCTTTCTTGACTGACACACGCTGTCTCAAAAGAGAGTTGCTAAAACATTCGACTTGCATTACAATACAAATCTGATATGCTCTAACTGAATTACAAAGCCTCACGGCTAAATGAATGCTTTGTAATTTACCAGCATGTGTCTGTTTGTGAGTTGCCCAGTCGGCAACTTTTTTAAGTTCTAACAACAAAAAATGGACTAAATAGCTCTGGTTAGCTACTTAGTCCATTGACTTTAATTTGTTTTTAACTATCCTTAACTTGTCCTTTGGGACTGGTTTGCGGTATAATTAACCTACAAATTAAGAACAATGTTCAGTCGATTTTAACTTGGCGGTGAAAATCGACTGAATCTAAGTAGCTGCCTTATAGCTACTTGCTAAACCCAAAATCCCTGATTCCTCGTGAATCGGGGATTTTTCTGTTTAGCTTGATCTCTTTATTCGGTTGTTAAATTAATTTTAGTCTAGCATAGCGCTTACCAAGCGGCAACTTTATTTGGTCTTGTATACTTTGCCAGCTTTTGGTTGAAACCAGTAGGCGATAGAAGATACCAGTAAATATTCGAAAAGTAAAAATGCTTCGGGGTGTTTAAGCAAATTTCCATCAAAAACACTGAAAATCATGAGCATAAGCAACCCGCAAAAATACGTGATAAACAGGGACATTATTTGAAAAATTCTTACGACAATACGACGGTTACCACTGATTCTTTCAAATAATAGCTATAACCAATACTGCATTGGAAATAACCACTGTCGAATAAAAAAGCGCTCATCTACCAAGTGCTTTTTTGCAATTCCAATGGCTGGGATTATCCAAAAGACAATAAGGCTGGCAAGCAAAAATGTAACATTTATCGAAATTCCCATAACAACTCCCCCCTTAAAGTGACATCACATATTTTTTATAAGCTCATTTAAAAATTTGGAGGCAGACTTAAAATTATGTTCTTTGGCTAGACCGTCAAGTCTTTTGCGTGCGCTAGGTTGAAGTGAAAAGGTATAGTTCTTAGTACGTTCCTCTTCATCTTTAAAAACAGGAATAACAAGTTTATCTTTAGTATCAGTTGGCTGTTCTGTTTCATTTTTTTGTAGTGCCTTTTTTATGTTTTTGTTCTCTGGATCGAATGCCATAGGTAGTCCTCCTTTATAATTCACATGCACACACATTGGGTATACATGTGATTAATACGTGTACGAAACATTTATAGCTTTTCCGTGATTTCATTAAATGTTTTGTCCATACTATCAAAAAATTCATGTTGATCAATATATGTTTTGTGGTCTTCAGCCATTTTTGAAAGAGATTTTTTATCCAACGTTGAACGATTGAATAGCTCCTTTTCTGGAACTGTAGCCAATACACTGGGATCGCCTTTTAAGGCTTTTAATAACTCGCGAGATGATCTTGTGTTGTGTTTAATCATGTTGGCGATAAAAAATAATTTGGTCGTGACATAAGATTTTCTAGTAGAGTAATCAATGGCTTCTTTGCGTAACTCGTTAATTCTTTCTTCTAGGTTAAATTTTGCATTATACCCGTGTTCACTGGGCGTGATTGGACTAAGAATAGCATTACTGATGATGACTGCATTTTTGGTAGCAGTAGAAAAATCTGGGTGGCAATCTAAAATGATATACTCAAATTTTCCTAAATTTAAACGTTCATAATTATCTGACAACCACATGTAGAGGAACATGTTTTTGTTAGTCTTATTTTCAATGGTACGCTCAATATCGTCAAGGTGCATATCTCCGGCAATTAGACTAATACAAGCACTTATTTCATGTATTTTGACTTTCCCTCGATCTAAGAAAATGTTGCCAACGGTGTCTTGATTGTCGTAAATGTTGTAAGTCTGGGTTAAATTACTTTGGTGGTCTAAGTCAATAAATAAAACATGCTTGCCATTTTTTGCTAACCACTCACCATAATTAAAAGCTAGGGTAGTTTTACCAACGCCGCCTTTTATAGCTGAAAATGTAATAATTTCCATTAGTGTCCCTCCTCATACATGCTAAGTAAGCTTAATAAATATCACTACATGTATAATAACACATAACACGTACATTTGTAAATGATACATATTCTTTATATTCATGAATGGTTAGTGTGTGCTAGCTAAGTGTCCTATCTCTTTATATTAAGTTTTTTACGATATGGTAGATTGTAAAATTTAAGTTGAACATATTAGTGGGACGAATTTACAATTGAAGTGCAACAAGTAAGAAAATAAAAATAGACTCCTAGCCTGAGTCCTGTAGAATGAAGTCACCATAACAATCATCTAAAGGAGTTCTTAGGCTATGAGTCCATATACACATCTTACCTTAAAAGACCGCGAATGCATACTGTTAGGTGTAACTTTACACCATACTTACCAGGTTATTGCCAATCAAATCGGTTGTTCCAAAGCCACTGTGTCACGAGAAATTAAACGCAACGGCGGTCGGGGCGCCTATTCCGCCGTAAAAGCCCAGCAGAACTATCAACAGCGCCGATTAAAGAGTCGCCGCCTCAGGGTACTGGAGAATTTAAAGCTACGCGACTTTGTCCTTCACTGCATTCTTCAACGACAATGGTCACCCGAGCAAATCGCCGGTCGTTTATCTTTAGAGACCAGTAATTGGCATATCAGCTACAACACGATTTATCGCGGAATTGAACGAAATAATTTAGGCGTTAAACGTAAAAGTCATGGGGCTCGAGGATTCGCTCGAAAGTTACGACATCGTGGGAAAACTCGTAAGGTTAAAGGAACTGTCAACGAACGACGTGGCCGTTTTAATAATGTCCCATCAGTCCATGAACGACCAGTCTCATGTGAGAATCGGACTCGTTTTGGCCATTGGGAAGGCGATACCGTTCGCGGCAAGGTCGGGCGTTCGGGTTTAGTGTCACTGGTCGACCGTAAGTCACGATACCTTCTGTCTGAGCGTGTACCCAAAGTGAATGCCAAGAATGTGACCCAAGCGATGATCGACCTCCTGCATACAGTCACACCTAAACGCGTTCGTACGCTTACACCAGACCGAGGTACAGAGTTTGCGGGTTATCGTGAAGTCGGTAAAGAGCTTGGTATCTCAGTCTATTTTCCAGACCCGCACGCACCACAACAACGTGGGACCAACGAAAATACCAATGGTCTCATCCGAGAGTATTTTCCCAAAGGAACTGACCTTGATGAACTGACCGATCAAGATATCGCGAAGTTTGTCAGGAATTTAAATAATCGCCCCCGTAAGGTCTTAGGCTGGAAGACACCATCTGAAGTTTTCTTCGGTAAAAAGTTACACTTGATTTGACAATTCGTCGGACAGAAAAACCCATAAAGGTCTTTAATGGTGTCACCACAACATTCCACTAGAAAGAAGGACCTTTATGGGCACCACTATTTTATCATTTGAAGACCGCGTTGTCATCGAAACACTTCATCATGAAAAGCACTCACTTCAATAACTCACTTCAATATATTGCCGATTATTTAGGCTTTAGTAAAACCACTATCTTTAATGAGGTTCATCGCTTAGCTGGTGAGTATCACGCAGTTAAGGCTCAAACTGACCATGAAGTTAAACTTAGTCATCGTGGTCGTAAAACCATCTTAACGACTAACCTAAAGCGATTGATTGAAGAAAAAATCAAGATCCAAAAATAGTCAATTGAACAAGTGGCTCATGTAGTTAGAATTGCCTACAAAACCATCTATAACTGGATTGATCAGGGACTACTGGATATTAATGTGACTGATTTACCTGACCATGGTATTCGTCGCAAACGAGCTAAAGAAACCCGTGGTAGTTTTAGTCATGGACGTTCCATCGAAGATCGTCCAGCTGAAATTTCTGATCGTAATACTTCAGGTCACTTCGAAGCTGATACAGTTTTATCTGGAAAACGTAAAGGTCAAGCAGTAGCTACGTTTGTCGAGCGTAAGAGTCGGCTTACCATCGTTAAACGGCTTAATGCACGAGATAGTACTTCAATGACCAAGGCTATTTTAGAATTGGCTAACCAGTTAGGAGATAATCTCAAGACCCTTACTGTTGACCATGGGAAAGAATTCGCCAACTACAATTTGATTGAAGAACAGACCGGTGTTCCGCTGTACTTTGCGCACGCTTATTCGCCACATGAACGAGGCAGTAATGAAAATCGCAACCGAGTACTACGCCGCTTCATTCCCAAAGGTCAACCGATTGATGAGATTACCGATGATGAATTGATTCAAATTAACTGGTATTTGAATTCCCGACCACTCAAATGTTTAAATTGGCGAACACCGATTGAGATCTTTTTGCGTGATCTGCGTTACTAAATTTGTTCAAGTTATTTCTTGCAATCTGCCTCATATTAATTGAGAAAATCATTTTGATTGAATAAATTTGTTAACCGTTGTATATTATGTTTAGTTACAGATGTAACAAATACTTGGTATCTTATTTTACAAGGAGGGATTTTCATGTACTACAGTAGTGGTAATTATGAAGCATTTGCTCGGCCTAAAAAACCAGCAAACGCCACCAAGAAATCAGCCTATATTGTTGGGGCCGGTTTAGCCGGTTTAGCTGCCGCCGCTTTTTTAGTGCGCGATGGTCAGGTTCCTGGAAACCAAATTCATGTTTTTGAAGAACTTGGACTTCCCGGTGGCAGCATGGATGGGATTTTAAATGAACAACGCGGCTATATTATTCGTGGTGGGCGTGAAATGGAACCTCACTTTGAAACTCTTTGGGATCTTTTTCGTTCAATTCCTACCTTAGAAGATGCCAGTGTTTCGGTACTTGACGAATTCTATTGGCTAAATAAAGCCGATCCAAGTAATTCACACACCCGCGTAATCGAAAAACGTGGTAATCAGTTAGCCAGTGATGGTCAGTTGACGCTTTCCCGAAAAGCAATTGAAGAAATCGCCAAATTAGTGCTAACACCGGAAAACCAACTTGACAATGTCAAAATTAATCAAGTTTTCAGCGATGACTTCTTTAAATCAAATTTCTGGCTCTATTGGTCCACCATGTTTGCTTTCGAGCCTTGGGCAAGTGCAATGGAAATGCGCCGTTATTTATTACGCTTTGTCCATCATGTTGGCACCTTGCAAAATATGTCAGCATTGAAAT
>NZ_CP059605.1:0-42530 GCF_014069315.1 Levilactobacillus suantsaii
CCTTGATTGTGGCGGATTACGGGGCATTTTTATTTGGCAAGCCTTGGGGTGTCATGGCAGTAGCGGTGACACTTTTTGTAATTGGCTGGCTG
Organism: Levilactobacillus suantsaii; assembly: GCF_014069315.1. Lineage (NCBI taxonomy): Bacteria > Bacillati > Bacillota > Bacilli > Lactobacillales > Lactobacillaceae > Levilactobacillus > Levilactobacillus suantsaii. The sequence goes on from NZ_CP059605.1 coordinate 93, forward strand.
TCAGAAGTGATTAACACGTCCCAGAGTGAAGGAGGTGATTAAAAATGCCAGTTTTCAGACCACCTGAGATTAAGAACCAAGTGCAAAGTGTGCCCGTTGAAGATAGCGACATTGTTAATTTCTTAACCCCCAATGGTCAACGTGATTATGTCAGTGCAACAGATGCATTAAAAAATTCCGATATTTATTCGGTAGTCAGTCAATTATCCGGTGATTTGGCGACGGTACAGCTTAGTGCCAATATGCCACGAGCACAAGGAATTCTGAACAATCCCAGCAGCACGGCCAATGGTCATGCGTTCTGGCAATCAATGTTTGCCCAGCTACTACTAGGCGGCGAATGTTTTGCTTACCGATGGCGCAATCGCAACGGGTTAGATATGCGTTGGGAATACTTGCGGCCCAGTCAAGTTGAAACGTACTTATTGGAAGATGGAAGCGGCCTAACTTATACCGTAACGTTTGATGAAACCCAATTGGGTGTACGGCAATACGTACCACAGGGCGACATGATTCACATTCGGTTAACTGGTATTAATGGCGGGCAAACGGGTATCAGTCCCTTAGAATCACTAACTAGTGAGCTACAGATTAAGGACGCTTCCAATGACTTAACCTTAGCTGCTTTAGCACGTTCGATAAGCGCGCCTGGTGTGCTATCTATTCAGCATGGCGGCCTGTTGAGTGAAAAAATGAAAGCTAGTCGATCACGTAACTTTATGAGGCAGGTCAATAAGTCAAATGGCGGCCCAGTTGTAATTGATGAGCTGGAAGAATATAAGCCACTCGAGATGAAGGCTGATGTAACTAAGCTTCTAAGCCAGACTGATTGGACCAGCAAGCAGATTGCCAAAGTATTTGGTATTCCGGATAGCTATTTAAACGGCCAAGGTGATCAGCAAAGCAACATTGACCAGATTAAAGGCATGTATGCCAACGCTCTCAACCGTTATATGCAATGTATTATATCGGAGCTAGACAACAAGTTGAACGCGACTATCACCGCCAATTTACGGCCGGCAATTGATCCATTAGGCGATGCCTTTGCTACAACGCTATCTGGATTGGCTAAGGACGGCACAATTGCTAACAACCAAGCTACATGGGTACTGCAACAACTAGGATACTTTCCTGTAGATATGCCAGAAGCTATTCAATCAGTGGAAGGAGGTGACAACAACGAAGAAGGTAATGATTAAAGGTGACGTGGTCGACAATGAAACAGCGGCATTCTATCAATTTTTCGGTATGCCAGCGGTATCACCAGCCAGCGTTTCTGATGTGTTAGATAGTGCGGGGCCTAATGATGATGTAGAAGTTGACATTGCGTCTAACGGTGGCGATGTGTTCGCTGCTAGTGAAATTTACACGATGTTAAAAAATTATCAGGGAAATGTCACGGTTAATGTTCAAGGATTAGCTGCCAGTGCTGCGAGCGTGATCGCTATGGCTGGGGACAAAGTCTCCATCTCACCAACGGCACAAATTATGATTCATAAGGCTTGGTCCGGTGTCCAAGGCAACGCGGATGACCTGTCGCATGAATCGAATGTGTTAGATAGCATTGATCAGTCCATTGTTGCAGCGTATGTTGCTAAGACTGGCATGGCCGCGGAGGATGTGTTGCAATTAATGGCAAACGAGACTTGGATGACGGCACAAGATGCAGTGGATAAAGGCTTTGCTGACGAGATTATGTTTGTCGATGATAAGCAACCTCAATTTACCAACTCAGTTTCAGAGATTCCTTCCAAAGCGGCAATCAACAAATTTATGAACCTGATTTCCAAGTCACAACCCAAACCTACACAACCTAAAGAAAGCCAACCTGCTAATGCACTAATGCAAAGCAGATTGGCTATTTTGATAGACAAATATAATAAGGAGGCCAACTAATGGTCGTAGAAAATAAAAACATCAATCAATTGAATGACGCGTGGATTGATCAAGGACAAAAAGTATCAGCCATGACTGACAAGCTTAATTTGATTGCATTATCTGATAAGTTTGACAAAAAAGAATTTGACGAATTGTCCGCGGAACGGGATAACGCGGTTGCTCGTCGTGACGCTTTACACACACAACTGGAAGAAGAACGTAAGGCACAAGAGATTGCTAATATGGCTGATAATGATAAGAAACCATTGAACGATCAAGAAGTCAAAATTGAAGATGAGTTCATTAAGAACTTCCAAGGCATGATTAAGGGTGATCCCAAGGTTATGAACTTGATCACATCATCTACTGATGAATCGGGTAATGCCATTGGACTGACGATCCCTCAAGATATTCAAACTGCGATTAATACGTTAGTTCGTCAATACGATTCTTTGCAACAATACGTTAAGCGAGAAGCTGTTTCAACACCGACCGGTTCACGGGTTTGGGAAAAGTGGACGGACGTTACTCCGTTGGCTGACTTAGATGATGAAACGGCTAAAATCGGTGACAATGATGATCCGCACTTGACGCTGATCAAGTACGCTATTCATCGTTACGCCGGAATTAGCACGGTGACGAACTCCTTATTAAAGGATACAGCGGACAACATCATGGCTTGGCTATCACAATGGATTGCCAAGAAGGTTGTAGTTACTCGCAACGCTAAGATCATTGAAGTAATGAACAAGGCGCCAAAGAAGCCGACCTTAGCTAAGTTTGATGACATCATTACGATGATCAACACGGCCGTTGATCCAGCTATCAAGTCTACTTCAGTCTTAATGACGAACACGTCCGGGTTTAACGTGCTGTCAGAAGTTAAGGACGCAATGGGCCGTTACTTATTGCAACCAGACCCAACACAACCCGATCGTTATTTAATTCGTGGAAAGCAAATTGTCGAAGTGGCCGACAAGTGGTTGCCAAACACTGGTACGGCTTCTGCACCAGTTTACCCACTGTATTACGGTGATCTATCACAAGCTGTGACGTTGTTTGATCGGGAAAACATGTCCTTGCTGACGACAAACATCGGTGGTGGAGCCTTTGAAACCGATCAAACTAAGATTCGTGTGATTGATCGGTTTGATGTGGAACCAACGGATACCGAAGCTTTTGTTGCTGGTTCATTTGCGGCGATTGCTGACCAACCAGCGAACTTTGCAGCAGGTTCTACAACCACAACTGGTAAGTAATAATTAGTAAGGAGAGTGCTAAATGCCAACACTAGATGATTTGAAATTATCATTACGCTTAGATGGTGATGCTGATGACGAACTTCTGACCGGATATTTAAATACGGCAAAAAGCTATATCACACAAGCAGTTGGGACGGAATCAGACAGCTTCTATGAAGATGCCAGTGTGGTTGATTTATTTAACACCGCCGTGATGGCATTGGCCTCAGCCTACTATAACTATCGGAGTTCGTTAGTTCCGACCACGGCAATTAGTGTTAATCTACCGGTTAATTCGATCATTGGGCAACTGAGAGGGCTCTATGATCTGAAAATGGAGGCGATCACTGATGACCAAAGCAATTAATCCTTCACGAATGACGTTCCGCATCGCCTTTGGTCATGATGCTGATATTGGCGAGGTTAATCCGAATACTGGCACGCCAATTCAAAAATTTTCAGCAGATTTCAGCTGTTGGGCGGGCCAGTGGTCGTTGAATGTGCAACAGCAATTAACCATAGCCGGAGCTGGGATCACCAATGCGGTGGTCTTTTTTATTCGCCATAATCCGGCCGTCAACGAGACGCTGCAAGTTCAGCGCGGATTTGATCTGTACAAGATTGACAGTATTTCGGCGGATGACGGCTTACAAAATGAGGGCTTTGATTTAATCACGTGCCATCGGGTGGTGACTAAGCATGGCTAGTTTAGATGAGCAATTACAGCATTACTTTTTACAAGTTAAAAAGAAGGTGCCAAATAAAGTTCAGCAACAAGTGATTACTAAGGCTGGTGCCGATCAACTGCGGGATAGTTATTTTCAGGCTGCCAAGTCTAAACATTATCGTTATGGCCGGGACACAAGCCATGTTAAGCATCTAGCGGACGCAGTGGTTGCTGACGATCATGATGTAGATGGATATGCGACGGGAAATTCAACGGTAGGATTTGATAAGGACCCGATTAATCACGCCAGAATTGCGTTATTTCTCAATAATGGAACGGTGCATATTAAAGGTGACCATTTCATTGATACGGCCATTCAGTCAAGTAAAGATAAGGTTTTAGCTGCTGAATATGCCAAGTACAAGGAATTGACGGGTGGTGATTCTCATTAAGCTTCCGGTGACTCAAGTTTACGAGATTATCAAAGCGAATAAATCCTCCTGGATAGATGGTTTATATCCAGAAAACATACCGAATATTGTTGATAAAAGTGGTTCAAAGACGCTAGTGCTAATTACTAGTGTTTCTGAGCCACTTTCTGGATATAAAAACGACACCTTTTCTGAGGTTAGCGCGTCAATTCAAGTGCAGATTTTCTTTTCTAAAACAGTTGCAATCAATGTATTAGATGCACAGTTGGAACTGATGAACTTGCTTGATGATAATGGTTGGATTATCGCTACTCGCTACCCAAACGTAGTTGATCCAGATACTGAACAGGTCACAGCCACATTTTCCGTATTTAAAAAAATAAAAATAAAAAGAGGTAATTAATCAATGTCAACACATGGTGTTAAAGATGTCACCTTTGGATTAATTGATTCAACAGGTGCCATTATTGCAGATGCTACGAAGGGTATTTCTACCACTGGGATTTACTTGGTAGATGGAGATACTCAAGGTGCTACCCAAGCTAATGTAACCGGATTGGAAGCCGCTGGTACTGTTCAATATGCCAACGATGGTCCCAAGCGGGTATCTAACGGTTCAATGGAACCACAAGTTGCCCTCGAATTTTTGGATATTGACTTTGATATTCTTCAGAAGTTAAAGGGATTTGTCAACGATGGCAAGGGCGGCTGGACTCGGCAACTACCTAAGCCACACGTTGCAATGTTAGTTCATTCTCGTTCATATGGTGGCGTGGATATTTATGAAGGGTTTGCCAACGGTCAGTTAATCGAAGCTGGTATGAACCACGGTACCGACAACAACGCTGAAACCGATGCTAACACTACCTTGACCTACCAAGGATTGGACCCACTGAAGGCAGATACCTTTGACGGTCAACCCTACAAGATTTGGACGAGTGCTGATACAGACTTCGATAAGACGGCCATGATGGCCGAGGTATTCGGCGGATATAAAGCGGCGAGTAGCAACCCAACCAACGGTTAAACCAACTGATAATGGGGCACCGACTGATCAAACAAGTGGTCAGCCCTCTAGTGCTTCAGAAAATCCCACAAACAAATAATGATTAAAGCCACCCTTAATTCAGGTGGCTTTTCTTATACATAGCTGGTGTTTAACCAGCAATAAAAATGTTAGGAGTACAAACATGAAAATTAACATTGCAAAATTAGGCTTAAAGAAAAAAACAGCAGAAGTAAAAACCACGGTAAAGGTTGTCAATGAAGCTACTAATCTTCAAATTCTGATGTTGAAGATGGACAAGATGCAATTGGATTCAGATGCTGACCCATTAACAGTTATGGAACAATCACAACAAGCGGTTACCGCCATGACTAGCTTCCTTCAAGCCGTTTTAAAGCTTTCGGAAAAGGACTTAGATACGGTAATGAATGCCGTTACTATGGAAGAATTGTCCAATTTTATCAGTTATGTACTGGCACGGATTCAAGGACTTACCGAAGAACAATGGAAACAAATTTTGAAAGAAAATGCGGAGGAAGAAGACCCAAAAAAGTAATGGGTCGTCTCAACGTTCTAATTCATGACTTAGAAGATGCCCAAGAAGACCAAGCCTATTTTAAGCAACAGATGATGGCTAATTCTGGGGTACTTCCTTCTCAATTGGACGGAGAAGACTATTACGAACTGATCAGAATTAACCAAGCAAAGCCTAAAGATAAACGTGCTGAAGACCCTATGGCAATGGTTAATCGGTTGAGAGGTAAGTAGAAAGGAGGTCCACTAATGGCGACCGTAAGTAACACAATGGCAACCGAAGTTAAGCTAGATACTGTCTCTGCCGCTTCAAGCTTAAAAACTTTGAACAATGCTATTAAAGCAACCACTAATGAATGGAAGGCTAATGAGATTAGCTTAAAGTCTGCAAAGGACAGTCTGGGCGCAGCACAAGCTAAATATGAAGGTCTTGGCAAGACCATGCAAGCTTTGCAAGCCAAAATTGACAGGTTGAAGGAACGTCAGGAGAGCCTTGATACCTCAACGACTAAAGGCAGTGATAAGTACGCCCGGTTATCCAAGGACTTAGCCAACGCTGAGAATAAAATGGCATCCTTAACTGCACAACAAGACCGCGCTAAAAAGTCAGTAGATTATTATCAATCTGGTCTAGCCGATTTACAGACAAAGTACAAGTCAATTACAGCGGTATCTAAGTCTTATGTGGACGCCTTAGAGAATCAAGGAAATAAAGCTCAAGCTGGTAGGGCTAAGCTTAATGGATTGCGGGAGTCCTACCGGAACCTTTCGGATCAGTTAAAAATCCAGCAAACTGAGTTAGCCAAGCTTAAGACTAGTTCTGGTGGGGCCAGCGAAGCCTACAATAAGCAACTGATTCGGGTTAATCAAACAACTACTTCAATGGCTAAACAGAAAACTGAGATTGGTAAATTAGCTGGAAAGTACGGCACCATGAGTAGTAGTATGGCTAAGATGTCAGATGGGGCGGCCAAAGCTAGACATAGGATTGCGAATATTGGTCAAGCATTTAAAGGCGCCGCAATTACGGCCGCGTCTGGATTAACTAGCTTAGGTGTTGCAACAATTGCTGGTGCCAAGAAGGCTACCAACTTGAACAAGGTGTACCAGGTCAATCAAAACTTGCTGGTTACTTCTGGTGAGAAAGCACGTAAGGCTATTTCCCAAGTATCTAAGATGCAACGAGATGGCGCTAAATACTCCATTAAGTATGGGGTAGCACAGAAAGAGATTGCTGAACAGTACCAAGACTTAATTAAGCGTGGTCATACTGGTGCCGAAGCTATCGCCGTTATGAAGTCAGAATTACAAGCTTCCGTGGCTTCCGGAGACGACTTTAAAGATGTCATTAAGGTTTCTTCACAAGCAATCGAAGCCTTTGGTATGAAGACCAATAACACGGCTAAAATGGTGAAGAATACAAAACGGGTTGTTAATGACTTGGCATATGCTTCGGATGTTACAGCCACAGATTTCCACAGTTTGGGAAAAGGCATGGAATACGTTGGGGACACGGCTAAAAATGCCGGATTTTCAATTGAGCAGACTTCTGCGGCAATGGGGGAGTTGTCTAACCATGGTATGGAAGCTGATAAAGCCGGTACTGGTCTACGTAAGACAATTACTAGCTTGGCGTCCCCAACGAAAACGGCCATGGGTGCCTTAAAAGAGATTGGCATTAAGTCTACCAAAATTTTCCAAGATGCCAAAGGCAACTTCAAGTCTCTACCAGCAATCTTCAAAATTATTGAGGAACATACCAAGAATCTTGGTGGTGCTAAAAAGGCAGATGTTTTTAAGCGAATTTTCGGTCAAACCGGTATGCAGGCAGCTCAAACGTTAGCTAAGTACGATGGGTCACTAAAAAAGTTAACAGATGATGTTACCAAAGCTGGAGAAAAAGGAAAATACGTTGAGACACTAGCTAAACGAAACTCAGATAACGCCAAGATGAATGTAGAACGGTTCAAGATGGCTGGCCAACAGTTAGAGATTATGATAGGTGCCAAGTTATTACCTGTTATTACTAGAGCGGCACAAGATATGACTAAGGCTTTCAACAACAAGGATACTCAAAAGGGACTTACTTGGCTGATTGGTGGCGTAGCTAAACTTGCTAGTGGATTCCTTAAGATTATCGAGTTCACCTCAAAGCATACGAAAACTATTGCTGCCTTTGCCGTTGCCTTTGGTAGTGTTTTAGCCGTTTCGAAGATTGCTCGATTCATTGCCGCAACTACTGAGGCTATCGGAGTTATCAAGGACTTTACCGCAGTTCAATGGCTACTGAATGTTGCAATGGATGCTAACCCTATTGGGCTTGCAGTTGTTGCTATTGGGCTTTTGGCTGCGGGACTTTACGAAGCATATAAGCACATCAAGCCATTCAGAAAATGGGTAAATAAGACGGCAAAATCCGTTGTCCACTTTGGTAAATCAATTGGTAAATGGGCTGGCCATATTGGTAAATCCGTTAAGAATGGTATCAATAGAATTGGTAGAAATTGGAATAAGTTTAAGTCTAGCTTCAAGAAGAGTTGGGATAAGCACTGGTCAGCAGTTGGAAGTAAATTAAAGCACTCTTGGAATGCATCTGTTCACAATACTAAATCCTTCTTTGGTTCAATGGGAAGCCACTTTAGCAGTTTTAAAAATAGTTTCAAGAAGAGTTGGGATAAGCACTGGTCAGCAGTTGGAAGTAAATTAAAGCACTCTTGGAATACTTCTGTGCACAATACCAAATCCTTCTTTGGTTCAATGGGAAGCCACTTCCATAGTTTCAGAAATAGATTCTCACACTCCTGGACTAGCCATTGGAATAAAATGCGGTCCAAGCTTCATTCCTATTGGAACAAGGACTTGAAGCATACCAAGAGATTCGGAACATCTATGGGGCATTGGTTAGGGGCATTCAAAAAGAGTTTTAAAGAGGGATGGACCAGCCTAGTATCTGGCGTTAAGCATATCTTCTCCCACTTGTGGAAAGACCTTAAAAAGCTAGCTTCAAATGGTATGAACGACATGATTAATATCATCAATTCGGGTATAAATCTGGTTGATGGTGTTATTCATACATTTGGCGGTAAAAAGAAAGCCATTGGGGATATTGGTCATGTACACTTTGCTACTGGTACTGGCGTATTCAGCAACCAACGTAGGGCAATCACTAAGCCTACCATGGCGGTACTAAACGATGGCAGTGATAGTCCTGAGACAGGTAATAAAGAGGCTGTATTCCTTCCTAACGGGCAATCTGGCATTGTACAGGGTAGAAATACCAAAGCCATGTTACCAGCCGGTACAGAGGTTCTGAACGCCTCTGAGACCAAGCTATTCATGGGTATGCAAGGGATTACCCACTTTGCCAAAGGTAGTAGTAACTGGTTCGGTAGTCTGATGAGTGGTATCGGTTCAGGTATCGGAGATGTATCTGGCTGGCTCATTAAGAAGGCAACCGGATTGAAGAAATTCTTTACCACAGCCGAGAAGATTATTGCTCACCCAATTAAGAGTCTGGATTCAATGTTCAATTACACTAAGTCTGGTGCTGGCGTTGTTGCTGATATTACTAAAGGCATGTTCCATAACGTTAAGAAGCAAGCCGGTAACTGGTGGAGTTCCCTCTGGTCAATGGTTGATTTAGATGGAGGTTCTGCTGGTGGTAACTGGCGGCATAATCCGGGATTGTCTGAGACCAATGGTTTTGGGGATTCTCGTAGTTTTGGTAGCCATGATGGGGTTGACTTCTCCGGACCTCTTGGTTCAGCTATTAGAGCGGTACATGGTGGGACGGTTACTCACGTTGGACGTCCATTGTACGGCTGGCCTTACAGTCAATTGGGCGATGTTATTACGGTTGCTTCCAATGACGGATGGCAAGAAATCTATCAAGAATTTGGTGGAATGAACAACATTAAAACCAGTACGGGAGATGTCATCAAGACTGGACAAAAGATTGCTACCCTTGGCCGTTTAAACGGTGCTGGTAGTGGCTCACACGTTCATATTGGGGTATCCCATGGTTCTCTATGGGACCACGGAGGTTCATCAACCAAAGGCTGGTATGACGTAACTAAGATGCACGGTAAATCTGATGGTTCTCCTAAGTCTAGTAAGCAATCCGGCAACATCAAAGGGATTAAATCCCAAGTTGGTTCAGGCTTCTTCAAGTTTATGGATAAACTAGCCAACATGTTTAGTTCTATTGGAGGTTCAGGTGGTGCTAGTTATGGTGGTGCTTCCATGATTGAGAAGGCCGCTAAAGCTATGCACGTTAACCTCAGTTCTGGAGAATTAGCTATAATCAAAAGGGTCATTATGCATGAATCTGGTGGTAATGCCAAAGTTATGCAAAAGGTTCATGATATTAATTCAGCTAGTGGACACCCAGCCAAAGGATTACTTCAATTTGTTCCAAGCACTTTCAGTTCTTATGCTGTTAAGGGTCACAAGAATATTCTCTCAGCTTATGATCAGCTGTTAGCAATGTTTAATGACAGCAACTGGCGGAGTGATGTTCATGCCGGTGGTTGGGGACCTAGTGGTCACCGTAGATATGCCAATGGTGGTATTAGCCGATTTGAAAAGTTAGCACATATCTCAGAAGGAAATAAGACTGAGTCAATCGTCCCATGGGATATTACCAAACGTGCCAGAGCTTACCAGATTATGGACACCACTATGAAGGAATTTGCTAAGACGGATAAGCCACAGCAATCCACTACCCAATCCGCTCAATCAACCGACTTATCTGAATTGATTAAGCAAGGAAAAGAGATTATCGGATTGATGGCTGAATTAATATCCGGGCAACAAAATCCTGTACCTGCTGTCGTATCTGCTAATGATATTTATAACGGATACAATCGCATGGATACAAAAACAAAACTAAGTAAAAATTTAGGAAGGGGTTACACTAATGGCATTCAATGATGTTAATACCTTTGATTATGCCTTTGATGAGAATGGTACCGGTGGTTTCAATTCCGACAAGGACTTGGAAGTATTAGTCAACCATGTATCAAAGCCGATTGCCCCAACGATAACCGAATCCTTTCAAGACGTTCCCGGCAGATACGGGGGCGTTTTTTTAGGCAATAGTTACGGGGAAAAGCAGATAGATATTCCGATTACACTGTTCCCCACGGACCGGGACGATTACAACCGAATACTGAACAATCTATCCAAGGCCCTCATTAATACCCATGATGACGCTGATACTCAGTACCCGTTACGGTTCAATGACCAGCCAGAGGTAGTCTATTATGGTCACTTTACCGCTATTCCTACCCCAAAATTTATTAATGAAGGGGTACAGGATTGTACCACTACTCTTACCTTCATGCTGGCTGACCCACGGGGTTTTCTACCCCAGCGTGATATTAAGATTACCAGTAATGATCAGATTATTAGTCCAGCTGGTAATACCACTGTTCAACCAGTTATCCATATCATTCCCAAAACTGACCTGTACTATTTTGGCTACACGTTAGGGGATAAATATGTAGCGGTTGGGTATCACGTTGATGATGGTTCAACGGTTACTGATGCTAACGGTCATATCACTAGCTTAACGCCTCATCAAGAATTGCAAGTACATGACCCTTGTAACTCAATGAGCACATGGGTTCAAGCTGGTCAGGATACCCAAGCAATTAAGGTATATCGTGGGAAAAATGATGGTAAAGCAACCGCTACAGCAACGGCTTTAATGGTCGCTAAGGATAGTAAAGGCCATTACAACTGGGGGACAACGGGTAAGCACAAGGACTTCTACGGCCCCGTTATTATCCACCAAGGTATCCCCAAGATTAGCAATTATTGGAAAGTATCCATGCGGTTCCACCACATCAAGCGTATGAAAAATGAACGGGCCATGGGAAAAGTTGAAGGTTATCTGCTGGATTCAAATGGCAATGTATGTGGACGGATGGGGATTTCCGATTATGCACATGGCCGGTACCCTCGTGGTTACATTCAACTGGGGAGTTCCTTTAATGCCATCAATGATAAGGGCAATTACCTTACCCTTTTGTACAACGAGGGTGGCCGCAAGAAAAATGGTCAAAATCATCATGATGTAAAGGTCCATTTAACTAAGAAGGTCACGGTTAAGACTATTTCTAAGGCTAAGAAAAAGGTTTCTAAACCAAGGGTTAAGACTAAGTCCAAAACCATTAAGACTTATGTCATGGAAACAACGTACATGAACAAGGATGCTTATTCTAATTTCTTTGGCGAGTTCTCATTGGAACGTCAAAAGAAGACCATTGGTGGCAAGGTTTATGACAATTGGGTGGCTGAGATTCAAGAATGGGATCCTGTTCACGGAGTAGCTTATAGTCCAAACAATACTAACCGGGTCCACATTCACACTGAAAAGTTAGATAAGTCTGGCAAGTTTGGCTTTGCCTTGGCTAACGTAGCCGCAACATTCATGAAGCATGATATTAAGGAAGACTTAGTCAGCCCCAAGGTTGGATATTATTCTGATTTTGAGACTTTGACGGACCTCAAAATATACACTTCTGACGGATCAGATGACCCCGATGATATTCCCCATGTAATTGCTCATGCTGGTGAAGAAATCATCATTGATTCCGCTGATAACACGGTTACCGTGGCCGGTAGAAACGTTGATAAGTATGTCTCATGGCTATCTACCTTCCCGCCAATTGAAGGCGATGTCAGTCAAGAGATGCACTTCACACCTGACCCAGCCAACGCAGATATAACTTTGGAGTACAAGCCAGCCATTAAGTAGAAAGGAGTTAAGACGTGTGTACGTCATTTTGGATAAAAATCTCAAACGGGTCGCCACCTTAGATACGTCAACAGACACTAATATCTTCTGGGGGGAAACCATTCAGCAACAACTTGCCGATGATAATAGCTCAAACGATAGCATTACCGAAGCCAGTCTAGCTAACACCTCTGACCCCAACGCTAATAGCAAGTCATGGAACGATACTTTTACCGGTCTCACCATGGTAGCAGATAGTCCAGCGGCTCAATACCTAAAAGTAGGCAATCACTTAGCGGCTTATGACCAAGCAAATGACCGCTGGCGGGTTTACCGGATATATACCGTTGATGAAACCATGGATACCACCTATGGGACTAACCTTATCTCAGCCGATGCCATTAACCTCTTAATATGGCGACTGGGGAAGACAATTCCCACCAAAAAAGAGAGTAAAGAGTGTACCTTATCAGCCGCTATGAACTGGATTATCGCGGGTACAGGGATAACACTGGTGGATAATGCTACCTCTGGACTACTTTCAGATTTTTCCATTGATGGGGAGAGTTCTTCTCAAACATTATTGCAGACAATCCTGACTACTTACGATTGTGAGGCTGATGGGTACGTTAAATTAGATAGTTCTGGGATTGTGGTTGATACCATTTTGGAATTATCCGACCAACGGGGGCAGAACACCGGTAGACGTATCACTTATGGTGACAACATGCTTAGTATTAAGCGGGAAACGGTCGATACTACCTTGATTACCAAGTTGTATGTCTATGGTTCCGGTGGAGCTTCAATTAGTACAGCCAAAGGTAATGGTGGTCGTAACTTTGTCACTGATGCCTCTGCTAATAGCCGGTACAACAACGATGCCAACACTTGGCTGGAGGGTAGTATTACCAGTTCAACTGTCAGTGAACCCGATGCCTTACTATCGCTGGGATTGAAGACACTCAGATTGTATAACCACCCTCGGGTCAATTATTCCGTTGATGTAACCAGCGATTTTGATGCACAACTAGGCGATACCATTAAGGTAATCGACCTGACTATGACCCCAGTATTAACCCTTCAAGCCAGAGTAATCCAACGGACAACTAGTGAGAGTGACCCGACTCAGAATAAAGTAGTCATCGGGGAGTTTTCAACGGTTACAGTCGTTACTCCAAACTTTATTAAAAACATGGAACAGCGGTGGAATGACCACGTAAAAAAGCTGTTTGAAGACGCTAAAAAGAACCAAAATGCTGCTAGTATCAGCTTAATAACCCCACTGGGCCAATCATGGACGAATACTGACACCAGTAAAAGGGTAATTGCAAGGTTGTTCATTGAGGGTGAGAATGTTACGTCCTTCTTGTCAGCCGCAGCATTCAACTGGGAGTATATCCAACAAGATGGTACCCATAATCTGACTTGGGAGAGTCAGCACTCAAAGGACGGCTATGAAGTCACCATTACTCCCCCATTTGTCGGATCATTAGTGGTATCAATTGATGACGCCTTCGTGAAGGATGAGTCTGAGATGTGGATAGACACTGGGGTTAACGCTGATGGTACCTTCAAAAAGTTGTGGGAGACCACTGATGGTAACCCTGATGAGTTCGGTAATAATCACGTTGGGGCATTGCAATTTTCTTACAAAATGAGTAATGGTGAGGTACTTGCCAGCTATGCGTACAAAGGAAAACAAAATCAGTCCAATCTAAGCGATTGCCAGTTCTTACATTGGAGTGCTGATGGCAAGTTAATTGATTCTATGATTGTACAAGGGGGTCAACACGGTGGTTCCTTTGGTTACGATGAAGCAAACAACCTCATCTACTCTCAGATTAAGGATTTGAGTGGTGGCAAGAATTGGCTGGCAACCTTCCCATACACCCCTCATGCCGTGATTACCAGTGGTTCCAGTGGGGTAACAAAATGGTGTGAAATGGAGACTTATGTCCGGCCTAACGTTGACCTTACCAATGGATTATGGATTGGGAGCCAGATGAATGGCACGGTAGAAGTTTGTAATATTTCCGACTTGAAAGCTGGAAATTATCTCCCAATTATCCGATTCAAGTTGCAAGACTTTGGCTGGAATCCGGCACCAAGTGGGGTCACCAATAATGGCACGTATAATACCATTCAAGCCAATTCAATTGCCTATCCATACGCCTTCTTTACCACTGGGGACATCAACAACAAGGATGACCGACTAGTAATGTGTATCAATCTCATTACCCAGTCAGTCATTTTTAATTACCAGATTGAACCCAGTCAAGATATTCAATTGTCTGTACCGATTGAGTACGGTGGTCACTTTGAGCCTGAGGGGATATATCCTGATTTAGCTCATGACCAGTTAATAATTGGCTTCAATGTCAGTGAGTACCGAGACGCGGTTCATAATACCATGATTAGTCACTCTGGATTATGGTCGATCCCAATTGGTATCCGCGATGATAGCGAGGACTTAGCCGTCACTTACCCCGCTGAAGATGAGGGGGAAAATTCCGAGGTAGAAGAACCAGTGGTAATCCCTGATGATACTGATGACTCAGACAGCGCCAGTGATGACGATTCTGATTTCAATATTGATGACGGTTCAACGTATAAGGAGGTGGTCGAATGATTATTGCAACGGGTTCCATTGATATTAACGAGGCAACTAAGTTAGCTCAACAAGCCTCCGATGCCGCAAAGGATGCAAGTGACAATTTGAAAAAGGTATCAGGAAACTTTGATTCCATGCTTAATGGCAAAATTACTCAATCAATATACAAGCCTGGTCAAGCAGAAGATACCAACAATCATCAAAAAGGAGACCTTTGGATAGTGACGGATTCACCGGGTTATACTGGTACCGCCACGGAAATGTATATCTATAATGGGACGGCTTGGCAAGAGAAAAAGTGGGACCAGCAAGCACTAAGTGTTAAACAGTTATCTGCTTTAACAGCAAATTTAGGTACTGTTACTTCCGGCACACTAAATTCTGTTGAAGTTTTTGCCAAAAATCTAACGCTTGATGTTGGAGCAGATTCCGGTGATGGAACTACAGGAGAATTTGATGGTGATGCCGGGCATAATGCTAAAAATTGGCATGGCATGGTGTCACAAGGCATGGGGGTTAACTTTAATCATGGATTAATGCACATGAATGCCCAAAACAATAACAATGGGAATTATGATGCAACTTATATTGGTCCAAATGATATTAAAATTCGAGAAACCTCCCAACTTGACCCAAGGTCTGAATTATTTGGACGTGTTGATATTGATTCAACTGGAATAGTTATTGGAACCACGTGGAACGACATCAAACAAACCCACCTTAATTCTGATGGCGAGGTATTCGTCGGTGGAGAACTCAATTCGTTAGATGGGATTAAAGCGGGTGGCCGAAACGATGGCTACAAACACAATTGTAGTATTTCCCCAACTTCAGGCAGTGTCATCTATTTTCATAATAAAGCTGATAACACTATCGACATTCATGCCGGGGATATCGTATCACATGGGCAAACCATTAAAAGTACACTTTCAAGCAAACGTAGTATATCTGATATTTCAACAGCTGCTGCGTTAGCAAAAATTAATGCTACTAACATTAGGCGGTGGCAATATAAAGATGATGACAATAGCAAGATTCATGTTGGTCCAATTATTGATGACGTCAATGAACTTGGTAATAAACAATATAGCGTACCTATTGATTTGATTACTCAAGCGGGAGACGAAACAGGATTCAATGAATCTAATGCACTTTCAATGACTATGGCCGCACTGCAAGAATTGTCTAAGAGGAACGACCAGTTGTCTCAACGAGTTACCCAACTTGAAAGGAAGGTTAACAATGCTAAATAGTTTATTTACAAGTTTAAATACAGATGGCTCAACCCATATTAAATACACTTACACTTTTACAAAAATGCAACATATCATTTATGGTGAATTTGATGCGTCTCAAGAAGATACGACAAAAGCCCAGCAAGCGGCAAAAGATACTGATTCATGGGCTGGATTCAAGCAACTGGTCTTAACACGATTAAAAACTGAAGCCACGAATGCCCTAGGAGGCGGTACCAGTGAGTAAAGAACTGTACTTTGCTGACGGCAACAACGAAGTAAAATACCTCGATACTACAGCCAGTTTCAATCTGGCGATTACCCAAGACGGTTCAGCATTCGACTTAACCAATGCTACAGCCATTGATGTAAAGGTTGCCAATGACACCGGTTATGTATTCGATAAATCAATTGATATGGCTACTATCACGCAACCGTTGGCTGGTCTGATTACCATGCCGGTTGATGCCGAGGTTATGAATGCCCTAGTACCCGATGACTATCTGATTGAAGTCTGGGTGACCTTATCCAGTCTGATTACTCCCGGTAGTCAAGAAGGCTTAACTGATGATGGCTCAACCGCCGATACCACTACCTCAACAACTGATACGACCACTTACACTGCCATTTTTCCGAGTGGTGACCCCCAAGGCTTTACCATCACGGATAATTTGATGAGTGCTACTCAAAATTAGGAGGAAAAATAATGTTCAAAGAAATTACAGATGTGTTCAATTGGCTTAATAATGTGGGGGTATTCGCCTTCTTAATGGTGTTAATTCCCGCTGTTTATAAGCTGGTAAAGCCACTCTTAACTCGTAAGGTTCAGACGGAGAAGAATACCCACGTCAAGCAAGGCTTAGAATTTGGCTTAAACTTGGCGAATACCATTGTTCCAGAAATGGCAGTCATGGCTGGATTATCCCTTTCTGACCGCAAGAAGGAAGCAATCCGCTTCGTTAACTCTCAATTAACGGCCAATGGCTTTGACTTAGATATTCAAACTATCTCAGGACTGGTTGAGAAGGCCTACCAAGCTTACAAGATGGCCGGTGGGGATAATCATGCCCCAGTAGTTACTCCAGCACCAGCGGAGGCCATTACCCCATTAGAAGGGACTGACAGCAATGACTAAGAAAATTGTTGACCTATCTTCTTATCAATCCGATTCATTAGCTTACATGAAGCGACTCAAAGGTTGGGGAGCAAAAGATATTATGGTCAAGTTAACCGAAGGCACGGGTTATCTCAATCCCAAGGCTGGCAACCAGATTGCCAATGGATTCAAAGTATTCGATACCGTTGGGGTTTACCACTTCTTCCACGGTCGAGGAACGGCTGAAGCTAAATACTTTCTATCATGGGTGAAGAAGATGGGATTAGATAAGTCCACAGTGTTAGCCATTGATGTTGAAGCACCAGACTTACCATGGAAGACGACCAGTCAGGTTAACGTGTTCCTTCGGTATCTGATTAGTCACGGGTACAAGAATGTGATTACGTACGGTTCAGGTAGCTGGTTCAATGCTGGCCGGATCAATCGTTCCCGGTTAGTTAATAAAGCAATCTGGGTGGCGGCTTATGGTGTCAGTCAACCGGGAGTAGCTAATGCCAACGCTTGGCAATATACCGACAACTGGCATGGTGTGGATTGCAGTTATGATTTCGATGGTAAGCTTTCAGGTAAGGTCACCAAGGCAACCCATAAGAAAGCCTCATACTGGGCAGATAACGGCCTGTACGAAGTGATTACCAGTAAGGTTAACGTGTATGGTAAGTCAGCCCTAGACAAGGCTAATAAGCGCCGTATTCACTTCTCCAAGGGCAGTACCATTTATGGTAAGGCCGTCAAGTACGGTAAGGTGTACCGAATTAAGACTGGCGTTGGCTATATCTCAGCTAACAAGGAATACGTGAAGCTGGTTAGAAAGTCGGGTGGTAAGTAATGACCTTTGACCGTTGGATCGAATTAATCACCTTGGCTTTGGCTGTAGTTGCGGGTATCTATGCAGCTTTGATGGTTGTCATGAAGCCTTTTACGGATCGGCTGCAAGACATTGCTCAAAGTATGAAGGATAGCAGCCAGCGAATTGAACGGCTGTTTGATTCGCAAAATACGCTGCGTGAAGATTTCATCACTAGCAGAAGCGAGCACAAAGTTATCAACAAACGCTTAGACAACGTTGAAGGCGATGTACGTGAACTGAAAAGTAAATAGTGCTAGGATTAAATTAATCCTCCAAAGTCGACACAACCAAAAAGCCACTCATCTCATCACGAGGTGGGTGGCTTTTTTGCGTGCATTCTGCTTCATTTAAACGGACAAGTACGTCTAAAAGGTGAACGTGTTGTCTGAGCGCGCGTGATTATTTATTTTTTACGCGTACATCACGTTTTTCTAAAGAATCAATTTGAAATTCTAATTCTTTACGTTCGTCTGAAGTCAAAGATTCAATATAAACAGATAAAGCTACTTCAATAGCTGCCTTTTGATTGTCACTATACCCTAATACAGCCATTGCTTGCAATTTGTTTCTAATGTGGTTGTTGATTTTTAGGTTTGTGTCAAAAGTAACCGAAGCAACTTGATTTTGTGGGGTTTTAATTCCTTTATTTGAATTTGAAAAATCCGAAATTTCAGCCTGCTTATCTGGCTTAATTGGGTTGCGGTTAGACCGAATCAATTTATTAGCCATTTTCAATTGCCTCCATTCTTTTTAGCATCTCGTCAGTTACGTCTTTGTATAC
Source organism: Levilactobacillus suantsaii (assembly GCF_014069315.1). Taxonomy (NCBI): domain Bacteria; kingdom Bacillati; phylum Bacillota; class Bacilli; order Lactobacillales; family Lactobacillaceae; genus Levilactobacillus; species Levilactobacillus suantsaii. The sequence continues at coordinate 19,186 of NZ_CP059605.1, forward strand.
TTTGAATACACGCCTATCAAACTGAGTATTGAAAGTAATACCAGTTATTCCATAACGCTTGATCCTCTGCATCGAGTGAATTTTATGTTTAAAAATGTTTTCAGTTCCAAACTGATTAATAGCATTTTGAATAGTTGCTTCATCTACAGGAGCTCCGGCTTGCAATAGAACAGCCAATATACCAACGATTTCCAAACGGGGAGCCTTGTAGGTATCAATAACTTGTTCCTGGATATACTCTATAAATGCTTGAGCTCCCTCAAAACTATGTTCATGAGTTTGCATAACAATTACACAATAATCGCTGGCATACAATGCTGAATCGGTGATTAACGAGATAGTAGGCGGCGTATCTATGATGACATAATCATATTTATCTTTAATAGGCTTGATAAGATTACTGAATTCTTTGACGCGTTCATTATAGTCTTTGATTTTTTCCATATAGCGTGGGAAAAGAGCAAAGTCAGGTGCGGAAGCTAGGATATCGAAGTTTTCTTTTATATGTATTAAAGATTGAGTTAAATCGCCATCTTCAATACTAGCCATGAGAGATTTTTTAAAATGGCCAACTTTTCCATCAATATTAACTTTAGTATTCAAGAGTAGATTTGTGGCGTTTCCTTGGGGGTCCAAATCAACTAGTAGTGTTTTGTAACCACGATTGCTAAGGTCTAGAGCTACTAATGTTGAATTACTAGTTTTTCCAACTCCACCTTTAAAATTTCCAAATGTTATGGTTTGTGTCATGATAACGCCTCCTAACGATTGTTGTTATATTAGCACTATATCGTTTTTGAATCAACACGATATAGTGCTATAGTGCGTTAGTTCTATAGTTCTATAATGCTGTTGTTCTGTAGTGCTTATGTTCTACAGTGCTATAGTGCTGTAGTTCTTTAGTTCCGTAGTGCTAGCACTACCGTATAGCTTTAAGCCCTATGTGCAAGCATTTACTAAAAGAAAAAACAGTGCCGTAGTTCTTTAGTTCCGTAGTTCTATAGTTCTATAGTGCTGTAGTGCTTATATTCCGTAGTGCTGTAGTGCTTTTATTCTATAGTGCTGTAGTGCTGTAGTGCTAGTTTTTAAAAACATTGACTTTTGTTGTGGTTGAGCTATAATTCTAAATGAAATCGATAAATAGAACATAAAAAAACACCCACCAACAGCCATTGGTGAGCGCCACAATAAATGTCATTCAATTAATGACTATTATATCATGGCCGGTGCGATTTTTAAAGCCCTAGGGGACAAGCTGGGGTCTAAATCCAAGGGGACACGTTTGCCAGTGCGACTTCAATAAGTCTGGCTATACCACAACAAGGTCATCTGTACGGCTGGGTGGTGAATGGTGAGCGCGACCATTAACGGCGTGGGTGGTAAAACGAAGCTTCGGCTTGGTGCCATTGATTAGTTGGTGATCGAACAAAAATAAATACGTATCGTCAACGCCTACTAGGGCGTTTTTTAGTAGGTTAAACCGAAAACGTAGGTTTATAATGAGTGGTGGTAGCAATACCGCAATTGTACAGACAAGCGACGGGCGTTAACGACCGACGAACTAAGGGGAAACTTTTAGTCAGCAGGATTGTACTCTGGTTCAGTTATTCCAAATAGCTGTTTCCAGGGAACAATTCTGCGCTCAAAACGTCACTCCCTCTAAACTGAATGGAAAACCGTAACCCGTCAAGTCAAATTCCAAAGAAAAAAGAAAGTTGGTGGAATTGTTGGAATGTAAGGATTACATTGTTCCATTGAATCCAGATGTGATCGTTAAGAAGACAATCTATCGGAGTTCTGCAAGAATTACTGATCGACAAAGGAACCAAGTGAAGAGAGTTTTGCGTAGTCAAGGGTATCAGGGAAGAATTAGTAGTATTCGATACACTCGAGTAAATTACAAGTATTCCTTTAAAGTATCAGTGAAGTATCGGGGAAGTGTTGGTAAATTTTTGGTTAATACAAAGAATAAGACAGTTGCATTTAAGGGAATGGTCTAGGAGTAATCCAAGAGAATTTCACAAAGTACATTTCCCGGTAAATCAGGGATTGAATAGCTATACCAATTGGTTATCAGAAATTTTCACAAAGGAAAAATATCAGAGTGTTGTTCCAATGGTACCGGATAAGGTTACTTGGTATAAGGCTGATTATGTGAAGTAGAAATTGGTATACTAAAAAAGGCTCCCGGTTTAACACTGGAGGCCTTTTTTCTAGGTTACATATTTTTAGGATGAATGTTTTTATCTTCGTAGCTTTTACTTGGGTGCTGTAACATGATGAATACTGCTGCGACAATTAGAACAATTATTGCTGGGAAGGCCATTGCTGCTGTAAGTCCAAATAGTGCGCTTCCGATAATTCCTAGAACAGATCCAACTAATGAAATTCCATGTTTATGTGACTGAACTAGAGCGATTACGTTTAGAACAACACCAATCCAATCCGCGTTCGTGTTTCACGTTTTCTTTTGACATATGATTTACTCCTAACGTTTATAGATAAACGACTTCGTTGTTTAAATGCGGTGACAGTCGTATAATAATTATAGTCTAAGGAGGTGATATATGTGACTAAGAAAATGTCTGAGTTCAAATACCATTACGGAATTAAAATGCGAATATTCCCATCTCGTGAGCAGAAACATCAGATTGACAACAATATCAACGCAAGCCGTTTTGCTTACAACGAGATGGTGGCCATCGACAAAGAACTATTTCAATTGCGTAAAGTAAAGTGTTACATTGCTTCGGTTGTTAATCGCATTGCCTACCTGCAGAAACGTAAAAACAACACACAAATGTTGTTTGCACTACATCCTTGGTTATCAGGTACCAATGTAGGTACCGACGTTGTAGATCAAGCACGACGAGCTTATCAGAGCGCGTGGCGTTTATTTCGACAAGTACACAGATCTGGTACACCAAAGTTCCATAAAAAGCAGATGAGTGGCAGCTTTCAGCTCCCAAATCGCTATGCTAAGGTTCAGCCGAATTTGTTCAATGGCAGTTGCCGTTTTCTCGATTCTAAGCATGTGAAAATTAGCTTGATTGGCCGATTGCGTGTGTCTGGGTCACATAGACGCTTGTTTAGTTGTGGCAATGATGTTCGTATTGGAACAATCACTGTCTCGCGCGATGCCACTGGGCGTTACTACTTATCTATGCAACTAGGATCGGACACCCCGTTTGTTGTGGGTGGCAAGCAACAGATCTCTCCAGTAGGCATTGACCTAAATACTGACAATTTCCTAACTGATTCAAACGGCAACATCGTTGCCAATCCACGTTACTATCGCTCTATCAAGGGCAAGCTAGCCAAAGCCCAACGTAAACTTTCTCGTCGTGCGCTACGGGCTAAAAAAGAAAATCGGCCGCTTCGTGAAGCTAAGAATTATCAGAAACAACGTGTATTGGTGGCCACCCTCCAGCGAAAAGTTGCTAATCAACGTAACAACTTTCTACATCTTGTCTCAACAACACTTATCAAGAACCACGATTTAGTTGTTGCAGAGGAGTTGCGGAGTAAGAATATGCTACGGAACCATGCATTGGCGATGAGCATCGCTGATGTTGGTTGGCGAACTTTTCTAGGTATGCTGGCCTATAAAGCCGACCTATACGGCCATAAATTTGTCACCGTTAATCCGCGTAACACGACGCAAACATGTAGTGAGTGTGGATATTTGATGCATGGTGATGAAAAACTGACCTTAAAAGATCGTGAATGGACTTGCCCACAGTGCGGTAATCACCACATTCGCGATTGGAATGCTGCTAAAAATATTCTCAAAAAAGGCTTGGCAAGTGCTTAACTTGTTTGTCCGTCTGGCAACCTGCGGACATAAAAGGCTTTGGTAATTAGCACGTAAGACCTGCATGCAGGCAATTGCTGTATCTAAGCAAATTGTGGTCGTTGCACCGTTAGGTGCAGTTCTCACAAGCTTCCGACTTTAGTCGGGAGTGGTTGACCGTCATTGCTTTTTTGCTACATATAGGTTATAATTGTTTTCGCATAGATGAATCCATTCTTTCTTCCCTTCCGCTGACCTGTTGAAGGGTTTTTTTATGCCCTTTTCCGTAATTATGACTTTTTTGTGAATTTGTTAAATTTTTCTTTTGGCATAGTTGGTAACGTATGCTATAATTGCCATTGGCAAGAATGATTGTGGATATTTACATAATGTTTTTGCTAATAAAGAAATTACAGGAGGTTTTCATCTATGCGTTCATCATTCGCAAAGTCTATTTATTTAGGCGCTGCAGTGTTAGGTTTAGCTGGTCTTTCAGCTGTTACTACCACTACTGCAAGTGCTAAGAGCTATGCAACTGCCGGTGCTTACAGCAAGCTGACTACTGACGCTACTAAGCGTAACGTAGAAGCTACTGGTACTCACGCACTTTACACTAAGCCTGGTACTGTTAAGGGTGCTAAGATAGTTGCTTCTAAGGCAACGATGGCTAAGTTAGCTTCTTCTAAGAAGTCTGCTGACTACTTCCGTGCTTACGGTGTTAAGACCACTAACCGTGGTTCTGTCTACTACCGTGTTGTAACGATGGACCAAAAGTACCGTGGTTATGTTTACGGTGGTAAGGTTGCCGACACCTTTGGTGGTGGTATCAAGGCCGCTGAAACGACTACTGCTAACACGACTGACAGCACGATTGGTAAGACTGTTACTTTCACTAATCCTGGTACTAAGCATGTTACCTGGACTGCGCCTAAGTACACTCAATACAAGTCTGGTGCTTCTAAAGTTGTTAAGAACACCACTCCTTTCGCCGGTGACACTTTAAAGGTCACTAAGGCTGAAACTAAGACTCGTGAAGGCTCATTATACTACTACGTTGAAGACCAACAAAACCCTACGGTTAATGGTTGGATCTACAGCAAGGCCGTTACGACTGATGCTTCCGCTGCTTACAACCAAGCATCCGATGTTAAGGTTAACTTTGTAAATCCTAATGGTACTTTGATTGCAAAGGCTCCTTTACGAAATCTTATCGAAAACAATACAGACAACACTGGTGTTTCTAAATCAGCTGTAGCTGCACATGCTAAGGGTACACAAGTTGGTTTTGATGCTCAAAAGAAGGCAAACAATGCTTGGGGTAAGGCTGCATTAACTGGTACTGGCTATGTTTACTCCTCAAAGACTGCAAGTAACATGTCTGCACTTCTTGGTGCCAAGACCGGTGATACGATCACTTTGACGGTTACTAAGGGTACACAAGTTGTTCAAGGAGTTTCTGCTTACTACCAAAAGGGTACTAGTATTACCAAATTAGTTGCTAAGTCAGATGACTCTAAGGTAGACTTGAACTATCAAGTAACGTTCCCTACTTTAGGTTCTGCATTTGCTGGCTCTAAAGGTGCTACTTACACTGCTGCTGATGTTCAAAACTTCTTGACTGCTAACAAGGCCGACACGTTAAACTCAGCTAATTATGCTAAGGATGCTGGTGGTGATGTAGTTAAGACTAGTGATCCAAGTGCTATCGGTGCTAAGGGTACTGCTATTGGTAAGCAGCCAAGTACTGATAATCCAGTTGTTGTATACCACACCACTTACACGTTAACTTCTGGTGTTGCTGGTACCTATACTGATGGTGGTAATGCTTCTGCCTTCTACAACACTGCTAAGGAAGTTAAGGGTTCTGCTAATACTACTAATACTGGTCACGTTAGCGCCTTCAGTTAATAGTAAATATTAATTTATAGTAAAAAAGCCTGAATTTAAAAATTCAGGCTTTTTTGTATTCAACTTGATTATATAGTTTTTGTATACGTAATACGGCAGTAGGTGTCTGGCTGAACAGTTTGCGATCCATGGTGTTTGCATATTTTCTGACGATGATATAAAGCATCCTTTTAAACAAAATCCAGATCCATTAGGGATTCTTCCAAGTTATCAATGGTTTCATTGCGTTCCATATAATCAACCCAGCCATCATAAGATTTTCGCTGACGGGGCTTCATGGCTGAACTCAATTTGGCTTGGATATTGCTAATGAATTTGATGACAGCACTACTGGTTTCATTTTTAATGCGCAGACTACTCCACTTTTTATTGGTGGGGCGGTCTGCGTTTTGTTCGCTTAGGAACGCAGCATATTTATCTCGAAAATTATCGACAATCTGACTGTTTGCTTCCAAGTATTCTTCTAATTCAAATGTTGTCATAGTAACAGCCTCCATATTTAAGTTGTGAATCAACTGATTACATAGGACTCGGACCCATGACCAACCACCCGGCTAATCAAACGTATGTTCTTTTGAAGTGCTAAGAGAAGTCCCCATGTAGGGGACTTATGAGAACACAACACCTAATACTTTGACGCCAGTCTCCTTGTCAACTTTTATATTAGGATATTGCGGGTTGAGTGATACCAACGTAGCCTCACCATCAACCACTGACAGCTTTTTAAGATACGCGCAACCGTCCATAACCGCGGCAATGATCTGACCATCACGGTAATCGTCTTCCTTCTTGACGAAGACAACTTGCTTATCCTGGTAAACAGGCTCCATTGAGTGGCCGTTAATCTGGAAGGCATAGTCGTAATTGCTAGGGACAGGCTTATGTACGGTTACAGTGAATGGCTTAGTAGAATCATCAAGGAATTCACCAACACCAGCAGAGAGGACACCGCTGGCCGTAATTTCGAGGGTGTCATCGTCTTTAGGAAACTTGATGACGTTAGAATTAGCATTTAGTGTCAAGCGACTCTTGGCAAAATCAAATACTTCTTGCTGCTTGCTATAAGGCAATCCTTGCATTAATTGAGCGGTTTGCTGAATTAGATTATTTTCAAACCTATCTCCGTCAGTTATCTTGCCAATGCTGACACCAAATAAATCTGACATTTTTTGAAGTGCTCCCATGCGGGGCGTCTTTAGGTTTGTTTCCCAATTTGAAACTGATTGTTTAGATACTCCTAATTTATCAGCTAGTTGAGATTGAGACCAGCCCATTTTAGACCGAAGAACTTTTATTTGACTTGAAATTTTGTTTTCTGGTTTCATAATTAATTACTTCCTATCTATAACGGTAACTAAAGTATAACATAATGTTATATAAAATCAACTTTTAGTTTTAAAAAGTTATACAAAGTTATTGACTATAACTTAAAGTTGACCTATACTTGTATTTGTAATCAAGAAAGGAGGAGCGACATGCAGGCTACTAAATTTAGAATATCTTTAAAAGCAGCAAGAATTAACGCCGGTCTTAGTCAAAGACAAGTAGCTGAATGGTTTGGACACTATTTTGGAAAAAAGGTATCACGACAATGGGTATCATATTTAGAAGCTAATCCTGACGATATTGCACCTGGATACGGTAAAGCATTTGCAGAGTTGTATCAAGTGCCTATTGATATGATTAATTTTGCCCCCAAGTCAACTTTAAGTTATACAACTGAAAGGAATGAACCACATGAATGAGTTAATCAAAGTTACTATTAAAAACGATCAACAGTTAGTATCAGCTCGTGATTTATATAAGGGCTTAGAAGTTAAGACACGATTTAGCCAATGGGTTACGCAAAATTTCAAAGTGTTTATTGAAGGAAGTGACTTTACAAGCGTAGTTGGAACTACGGTTGTTAATAATGGTGCTAAACGAGAGATTCAGGATTATGCGATGACGGTAGATATGGCTAAACAAGTATCACTTATGAGTCAAACACCCCAAGGGAAGTTTTACCGTGAATACTTCATCTCTCTTGAAGCCAAGTGGAATGATCCACAAGAGGTTGTCAAACGAGGCTATGCCATTCTACAAAATGAGAATGCTCAGCTTCGGATTGAAAATACGGAGTTGAAGCCTAAAGCAGACTACACCGACAAGATGTTAGCTAATCCAGGGTTGGAAACAACATCGGTAATCGCTAAGAACTACGGCTACTCAGCACGTGAGTTTAACAAGCTGCTGAATGGATTAGGCATTCAATACAAGCAAGGCAAAACGTGGCTGCTGTATGCCAAATATCAGGATAAAGGCTACACACACGTTGAGCCTTACGGATACACCAACAGTGATGGCATCGACAAGGTACGCAACACCATGAAGTGGACGCAAAAAGGGCAACGTTTCCTTTATGACTTTCTCGAATCAAAGGGAATCATGCCTAAGGTTGAGCAGACGGCATAAGGAAGGAATGATCCACATGAATTTAAGAAAAGCAATAATAATGGCACAAAAAACAGGTCGTGGAATCGCAAGGCGTTCACAGTTTCCACGACCGATATGGTTAATTCCAACAAATACTACAGAAAAAATAATTATTGTGGCAGATAACAAATTTACCCCAAGGTGGGAACCAAGTTACGAAGACTTAATTGCTAAAGACTGGGTAGTACATGGCTAAAAAGTGATCAATGTTTTTATTTTAGTTGCGTAATTTAATATCAAGTCAACTTTATCTTGAAATTTATGTTCCATTAGAACTATGGCATTAGTTGATAAATTAACAATTGCAGCTTCATCGTTTCCATAAATAACATCTAACAGCTTATTTCTAGACAGTTCGTTAATAGTTTCATGAACATCATCCTGTTCCCACTCGGACATAAGAGTGTCATGAATTCTTGTTTCTGAGCCAAAAAGTTTAGCTTCACGTTTAGTATGACCACTTTTTCTATCACTAATATATTGCTTGTACATTACTGATAAGAGAAATTTTGCATCGTTAGTCAGTTCATCTAATTGCATCAGTATCACCTCGATTAATTGAAATAACTCAAGTATACAACGGAAAGGAATGGTTATATGTACGCAATTTACCTGCTAGTTGGCTTTCTAACCTTTTGGCTAACAGTAATTGTATTGATCGCCTCGGCTGGTTATCAGCTACGTAAGTCAGTGGTACGTGCCGGCGGATGGGCACCATTTTGGAAAGACTTCTTTGGAATTGAGGATCAACATGAAAATTAATGTTGGTGACAAGGTCAGTTACGAAGATACGTATGCCGCAGGTATCAAGATGGTGTCTGCTGGTGTTGGTAAAGTAGCAGAACTCAAGCCAGACGTTTACGGAAAGTCGAATAAGAAAATTGCTGTCATTAAGCAGCGTGGTCATGAGCCATTTGAAATGTTCACTAACGGATTAGAGGTCGTTGATCGATGAAATTGTGGCGCAAAAAAAGAGCCCCAGGGGACAGCCCAGAACTCGAAAAGATGAAACGTTTGTCAAAACTATTCTATGACAATTCTACTCAGAAAGCGGGGAGTTGGCAATGGCTTTAGGCGGAACAAGCGCGGAATATGACCGAAAATTTGCTGCGCCTGTGGTCACACACATTAATCAGACTGACGAGGAAAAGGCAGCACTTGAATACAACGCTCACGTTGAGGCACTGGAAACATATGCAATGGATTTACAGGAATGTCTGGAACACACCACTGACGAAAAATATAAGTGGCTTTTGGCGGTTAAGCTTGACCGCACTAATCAGCGACTAGAACAGTTACGAACGGAGAAATCAGAATGGAATTAGCTGAAATCATTGGTGAAAACTTACGTGTATTGATGGCTGTAAAGCAAGTAACCGTAAGCAAAGTACACCAAGAGACCAACATATCAAGATCAACCCTAGCAACGATCAAATCAGGGGAGTTCAAGATGATTCAAACAAGAATTTTGGAAACACTCGCTAATTATTTCGAAGTTACCGTTTCTCAGCTAGTTACACCGTTTAAGGAGGAAAAATAATGGATGCACTAGAAAAATATGATTTAGAAAATGACGAATTAGTAAGTAAACCCAAGTTTGAGATCACGGATCTGAGTTCTGCTACGTGGGCGATGCGTAAATATCGAGCACTAGCTGCTAAAGATGACGAACTAAAGAAAGTGGCATTGGAACAAAAGGAGTCAATTGATACTTGGCTCGAATCTAAGTTACAAGCTAACCAAGATAGCCGTGCGTTTTTTGAGGGGCTGTTTGCTGATTATCTAACTAAGTTACGGAAAGATGATCCAAAGGCACGAATCGAGACACCATTTGGCACAGTTTCAACACGTAAGACACCAACCGGAGTCAATTGGTCGGATGAGACAGTGGTTCAGTCGCTGGAAAAGCAAGGTTTGGATGACCTAGTCAATATCAAAAAAACTCCTGATAAAAAGCAAATCAAAAAGCAATTTTATTTTGTTAAAGGCCGTTATGTTAATGATGAAGGGCAAATCATCGATGGCGCTTCTGAAAAAGAAGCAGTAGAGAATTTGGTCGTTAAACCCACAAAGGAGATTTAAACATGAATATCAGCGAACCTACAGAAAATGCAAATGTTTTAGAATCCAGATCTCAAATTGAAGTTGATTATCAGTTAAAGATAAAGCTGCAGTCGGCTTTTAATAAAGGCCTTTCCCATTTTCGCCAGCAAGTTAAGGCGCCCAAAAAGAATGGACATGTTGGCTATAAAACTAAGAGTGGTGGAAAAAACTACGACTATGTATTGCTGGAAGACCTAATTAAAGCAATTGATGAGGGCTTAAAAGATACTGGGTTGGCTTGGTACCAGGACTGTGAGACAGCTAATGGCGTTGTTCGTGTCCGTACGATTGTCACCCACGAAAATGGTTATAGTAAGTCTTCTTCCTGGATGGAATTTAAAACCAGTGGTAACCCACAAGATGCAGGGAGCGCCATGACTTATGCTAAACGTTATTCTCTGGGGACGACATTTGGCGTCAGTTCAGAAGCTGATGACGATGGACAACAAGCAACTAAAGCGGCTCCTAGCAACCGTACGGCACAACAACCAGCTCATAGAAATAACGGGACACAACAAAACAATTGTCAACCCCTGCCTGTAACTAAACAGCAGGCCACAACACTTAATGGATTGTTTGAGGCAATGAGTAAGGCAGCAAGCGCCCCAATTGAAGCTGTTAGAAACGGTTATCTGGAAAAATTAAACGTTAGCCAGGTCAACGATTTGATGCATGATGGTGCTAACCAACTGATCAGCCTAGTGACTGCTCAATTAAAAAAACAAAGTGAGAAGGGGAATTCTAATGATTAATCGAGTAGTTTTGACCGGACGACTAACCCGTGATGTGGAATTGCGGTATACGCAAGGCGGTGCTGCTGTAGCCACCTTCACGCTGGCCGTTGACCGGCGGTTCACCAACCAGCAAGGTGAGCGGGAAGCTGATTTCGTGATCTGTGTCATCTGGCGTAAAGCAGCGGAGGCCTTCGCCAACTACATGCACAAAGGATCTCTGGTAGGTATTGAAGGCCGTATTCAAACACGCAACTATGAAAATAAGCAAGGCCAACGCGTATACGTCACAGAAGTTATTGTTGAAAACTTCTCGTTCTTGGAAGCAAAAAACTCTACTGGTAACGGTAGTTATCAAAATAATCGGCCGCAAAATAATACGAGTGATCCATTTGCTAATAACGGCGAGCCCGTTGATATTCAAGATGATCAGTTACCGTTCTGATTTGAGGTGATTTAATGCAGCGGTCACGATCAAAATACTTTGAACGTAATGGCAAGCCATACTTGTTAGTTGAGCTTGACCACCAGCCTAATTTAGAACATATCGAGACCGTTAGCGGTTCACGTGACCAACTTTACCTGGATTGGGAACTAGCCGACACACGCAAAGCTAGACCGCAACAACGGCGTCTGTTCTTTGCCCTGCTAAATGATATTGCTGATTACTTCGTGGTGCCACAAGAATTCCTGAAAGCAATGTTTTATGGCCAATATCGTGAGTATACCAACGGTAATGAGATTAGCCTGTCAGACACGACAGAATCGTCTGTGAGCGACGCTAACGTATTACTCGACCTAGTTATCGACTTTATGTTTACGTGGCGTGTACCGTTCAAACAAGGCTATGAATTGCTACCGAGAGAGCAAGAGTATTACCAATATCAGTGTTGCCGCCATCGTCGGTGCATGGTGTGTGGCCGTGAACATTCAGATATTAACCACGTTGATACGGTTGGATCTGGCCGTGATCGGAATCATCTTGACCATACGCAACTACGAGTTAACTGTTTATGTCGTGAGCACCATACAGAATGGCACAAAATCGGGCCGACAGCGTTTGGCGAGAAGTATCACATTCCAGTTGCTGGGATCAGGTTGGACGAAGAAACGTTGAGAAAAATTGGAGTTAGAGGAAATTACCGAGGTGAAACAAATGGGAAATCTATTAATTAGTGAGCCACCGTTACAGGTTTTACCGTCGTTAGCAGTCAAAGTTGGATTAAACGAGGCAATCGTTCTTCAGCAATTTCATTACTGGTTGCAGCGCTCAAACAATATACGGGACGGCTATAAGTGGATTTACAACAGCTTTCCTAATTGGAATAAGCAATTTCCCTTTTGGGGATTAAATACGCTTAAGCGTGCAGTAACTGGGTTGGAGAAAGATGGCTACCTTATTACGGCAAATTATAATAAGGCCGGTTTCGATAGAACCAAATGGTATCGCATTGATTACAGTAAATTGGACATGAGTCGACCATCGACCCAAAATGGGTCGACGAATGGCCCAAAATGGGTCGATGGAACGGCCCAAAATGGGTCTACCAATACCAATAGACTACCAGAGACTACTACAGAGACTACAAAAGAGAATAGTGCAGCTGTCGCTGCACATTCCTCAATTGAGTCTGACTTTGAGGAAATCTGGTCAGCTTATCCCAACAAAAAGGGAAAGAAGCAAGCTTTTAACCATTACAAAGCTTGGCGTAAAAAATCAGCAAAGCATTCCAACGATTATCTTTTCAACCAGTTAAAACTGTACAAGCAATATATTGCTCAAAATAAAGATTGGTATCGCCCTATGGATGGATCAACATGGTTCAATGGCCGATTTGATGATGAGTATCAAGCATCGACTGAACCAAAACATGAGGGCCGCGAGTATTGGACGGGAGGTTAATATGGAGCACGTTACTTTTGACAAGAGATATATTCAACAACTAGCCAATGCCCATCATGTTGACCTGAACCACTTACCAACTAAAGAAGAACTAGATCGTAAGACGGCTGAACAAGCAACTCAACAATTGAAACGGGACAAAATGGCCCGGTACTATAGCTACTCGGTTTGGTCAGGAAACATACCGCTCAAATTCTCGTTTGGCAACTGGGATATTGCTAAGCAGGACAATCCACACTTAGCTAAATCACTAGGCAAGAAGGCGTTCGTGTTGGCTAAGCAATTAGAAAACCAAAACTTTAACGTGGCTATGATGGGTGATCGTGGCGTTGGTAAAACGTCTTTAGCACTAGCTATGTTGGACCACCTGATGAGCCATGGACGTAGTGGCATGTTTGTATCAACTGCCGAGCTGCTAAGAATGGTCAATGACAAATATGAGGACACTTCAGTCCGTTCCAAACTACTCAACATAACGCGTTCAATGATTGAGGTTGATGTATTGGTACTAGATGATTTTGGCACAGAAGGCGGTATGACTGGCAACATTAAACCGGTTCATAAGGATCTGCAAGACATCATGTATCGGGTGTCTAACGCTAGAGTTGATTTTAACCACAACACCGCTAAAGGTATCACCATCATTACGACCAACAATACCAAGGGACAGCTAAAACAGATGTATGAAGGCAAGTTCATTGATCGTGTATATCCAGACAACCCGGAACAGCAACTTATTTTTGACGGCATGAAAGGGGTACGCAACGTATGAGTGAATGTCCATTGTGTCATGGCACTGGCGTTTTTCACCACTGCACGGCAAGCACCGTCACAGCTAGCCCATGTCCTAATTGCAATGAAGTTTTGAAAGAACGGCGTAAACGTGAATTTGAAGAACTAAGGAACGAAGCAAAACGACTATTGAGAAAGGAGTAGAGTCGTATGTCATCAAACAAGAAAATGGCGGCCGCAATCAGGTCGGCTTATGCCAATTATGGCGACGATCCAGATGATTGGCCGGAAGATGTTAAGCAAGAGATACACGGTCAATATGAGGAAGAACACACGGCAGAAAATAACATCCTACGCCACATGATTCTCCACGGATACACCAGCCAATATATTGCACAAGAACGGTCAAGGTCACTGCAATATATATGGCACTTACGTGGCAGAATGAAAAAACGTGACGAATTGGATTACCAAGCCACACCAGATGAATTAACACAGTTGAAATACAACCTCGATCACATGAACAAGCCTAACAATAAAGGAATTGCTAGTGCTATGGGACGCGACAAAGATTGGGTGCGCTGCATGCGAGTGAAGCTACGGGAGGCAGAACATGAATAATGCCTTGCTTTCTTCAGAAAAGAATTATTGGGAAACACCACAGGATTTTTTTAAGAAGCTGAATGAAAAATACTATTTTAGCTTTGACCTAGCAGCGAGTTCTGAGAATACCAAATGTGAGAACTTTTTCAGCGAGGAAGACAACTCACTTACTAAGGCCTGGCATGAGCTCAAAGGAAACCTATTCTTAAACCCGCCATACGGTAGAGAATTACGAAAATGGGTCAAGAAAGCGTATGAGGAAAGTCTCAAAAAACATGACGGTTATATTGTGCTACTTATCCCAGCAAGAACAGACACCAGCTACTGGCATGATTTTATTTTTGGGAAAGCACAAATCAATTTTTTACGTGGACGGCTTAAATTTGAACTGCATGGTGAATCAAAAGATGCGGCACCGTTTCCTTCAGCGGTTGTTATCTATGGAGGCAGACAATGAAGCACAGCGATAAGGTGTATTACCACCGGTGCCACGATAAACAGCCTGCTACGTGGCTATGCTGGATCGTTCGCGGCGATAGGCGGTTAGCGATGATTAAAGTTGAAGGTGGTCACGGGCATATTGAGGTGGTACCAAGTGATGTTGAGATTGGGAGGGCGAATAATGACACACGAACAGATTGAGTATCGAAAATACGTGCTGCAAGGCATGAAAAGCTATGGCGGCGATGTGGCACAGGCACTAGTGTGGTGTGGCAATCACTTTATCAAGCTGAGCAATAGCCAACGCAACGCGATTAACAAGCTGTCAGCGAAGGAACGCAACCAGGTTATTCATGAACTGACAATGATGTAGGATGACACATGGATAAAACACGAGACGCAATGAACGGTAACCAACGTATGCTGCTTAGATATCTGGAGGCGCTGGTGCTGAAAGACGATGTATTGATGGGGCTAGCCGAGTTTCAATCCAGATTAAGCGAGCACAGCGTGCCTAAGGAAGTTTACATTGCTTTGGGTATGCTGAGTAATGCGGAGATTACTAACGTGCTACACGAGCTTACACGGCCATTTTAGGAGGCATGATGGGTGAAACGATCGACGATTAGAACGGTAGAGGATATTCTACGTGATTATCCTAAGATTGATAAGTACATTGAACAGCGTGAGCAGGAGTTACGTTATCCGGTAACACCAGTTGATGAGAACGTTGGCGGCGGTCGAGCACAGAACGGATTCAACGACAGCACAGAGCGGTTAATTATCACGCTAGATGAGGACAAACGGATTAATGCACTGAAGAAGCAACGCCAAGTTATCGATGACTGCTTAGATGAAGTGGGGCCCGATACGCAAGCAATTATTGATGAACAATATTTTCGGAAGTATCCGCGCTATACCTTAACAGGAATGGTCGAAAATAATATGTTGAGCGTTGGTAAGTCACGAGCATATAAGCTGAAAAATTTGTTTATAAAAAAGTGTGCTAAAGGATTAGGACTATACGATTTGTGAAAAGTGGAAAAAACCGAGAAAATTGACCCCTAATTTGGGTGTAAATTGGTAACATAAGCGATTGATGAAATGGGCGTGCATAGCTCAACGGCAGAGTAAAGAAGATACGGGTTCGACTCCCGTTGCACGTATTGTGATTAAGGACCTTTAACTCAGTTGGTTAGAGTAGACGGCTCATAACCGTTCGGTCGTAGGTTCGAATCCTACAAGGTCCATTGGTCAGCAACCACGGTATTGCGCAATATCAAAATGCGAGTTCTATACGCTAAGCTTAAAAGCGTAAGTCGACGGGTGGTTGAAACGTGGCTAAAAATAGAAAAAGTCCACGTCAGGAGGCTCATTACCGCGTGTGGTTCGATTCCACACCAATCACATTTGGCAATTCCCTTCATAACATCAGCTTTCATCCAAACTGCTCTCGCTTATTGGCGAGAGTTTTTATATAGTTAGAGTAGTTTGGAGGTATTTTTATGAAAAAATCACAAGAATTATTATCAATGATTGAGCACCCTGAATACTTCACACATGCAGAAAAAATAAGCATGGAAGAAAAAATTAGGCAGAAAAAGCTTGGAACTAAGGAGGTTAGTACTGCAATGATTGATACTGCTAAGAGCGAAGGAAAGGCTTTAGTTTTGGATGCTTTGAATGGAAAATGGGGCGACCTTATTTTTGATGTTGCTGAAACAGGTGACCATTTGAAAACAAAACTCGATGACATGAAAAAAGTTATGTTATTAGCTGAGTATCTTCAAAAGGTTGATGATCAAGAACAAGGATTGTTAAAATTAACTGACCTAATTACGGATCCGTATGGTTTAAGCATCTATTCAAAAATAATTTCGATATTGTCAGATTCGCCAGCTGATGACGATTTATTGAGTTTGATGTCGGATTATCTGAAGAAGTTGACAGAAGAAGACAGATTAAGTGAAATATTTTCTAAGGCAAAGAGTATTTTGAACTTAATAGATAAAAGCTCACCACAAGCTTTAATTTTACTTAGGAATGCAAGAGATTGGCCACTTGTACCCAATCCAGGAAACGTAGTTACTTTTAACGGAAGAGTTCAAGGCGACAATACAAAACTTGTAGCTTCAACATTTGTTAAAATCCCACAATTTAAAAAGTACTCGATCGTTTCGCTTCAAATGGCGATTTTTGACTTAGAAACGAACGGCTTAGCTGAGTTTGTTTCAGGAACTTTACAAAATGATAGGCAAAAAAATATATATTGTGAGCAACTAACCGCTACTGGTAATATGCTTTTAGAATCCATTCAGTAATTAGTCACAGTTGAAATAATCAACACACATACACGGTCGTCTCAAACGAGTCGGCCTTTTAGTTTGGAGGAATGGTAGTGAGAAACTATCAACGGGACAACTTAATATTCGGCCTGCTGATGGTGCTACTCATTATCGTGTTGGGAGTGTGGCTACATGCGACACACTGAGTATGGCTACGTTAGCCCGGCAGAGAACCATTGCTATCATGACTTAGAGCGTTGGTTGGCTGATAAGAAGAAACGTGAGCGTCGTGCTAAGAAGCATGGCGCTTTTAAATTACACAAAGGTGGTGATGCTCATGCCAAGAGTAAGACGCTGTAGACAGCCAGGTTGCCATGCTATGGTTAAATTCCCTGATCATTATTGCAAGCAACACTATGAACATGAAGCAGAGTACCTAGCCAGCCGTGAGCGTTGGGCACGCAGCCACGATAAGCATTACACGCACAAGTACAACACGGTCACACGTAATCGTGATGACACTAAGCGTAAGCAATACAACTTCTATCGTACAAGACAATGGTCACATCTAAGACAACAAGTCCTAGAGCGTGACCATTACTTATGTGCTTACTGTCGTGTACAAGGAATCATCACACCAGCAAAGACTGTGGATCATTTACGGCCTATAGAAGCTTTTCCAAATGATAAAGCTAACATAAATAATCTTGTTGTTATATGCAGACAGTGTCACGCACTTAAAACTCAGTTTGAGCAAAAGTATTACGGATGTGGGAAAGAAAACACGCCAACTGGTAATAAACCTGTTGATGATATAAAAGCCATAAGCAGAATGATGAGGTCATGATGGAAGAAGTTTGGAAACCAGTTAAAGGTTATGAAGGATACTATGAAGTTAGTTGTTTCGGTAATGTGAGGAGTGTCGAACGATACGATACTATGGGTCGTAAAAAGCACGGAATGATGTTGTCTGGATGCAATAATGGTAATGGATATCTAAGCGTTCAACTCGCTAAAGATGGATGCAAGAAACGTAAATACATTCATCGTTTGGTGGCTGAGTCATTTGTTAATCGTGTTGAAAACAATAACGAAGTAAATCACAAAGATGAGAATACATTAAATAATAGAGCTGACAATTTAGAGTGGTGTAATCGCAAATATAACTGCAACTACGGAAACCACAATAACAAAATGTCTGAATCAAAAGGAAGTAAATTTGTCGTCACTAATAACGTCACAGGTACTAAGATGCTATTCAATTCAAAAGATGTTGCTTCAAAGGTTCTTAAAATTGGTTACAAAAAAATTGTTCAGGGCATTAAGGACGGCCGAATTTCATATTTGTTTAGACAAAAGAAACGGGACTTTAGTTTCAAAGTAATTCAATAGTCGCATTAATTCGCAATCAATTTAAAGGTACTTGTCGTGCGATTTAATCGACTTTAAATTTATGAGTGTAATTATACTCGGCGGTAATTAAAACAATCCCCCGCCCCTTATACAGCTCGAGGAGAGCCGCACATAACCCTCATCTTGTGACACAAACGTTTTTTAAAAATTTTTAGGTAGGGGGGGTCACCCAATAATGAAAGGAGGTAGAGAAAATGAAAAAGGCGGATAAAGACGTCAACAACGGTCAATTAACGCGCACACCGCCAGCTTACTTAGGACGGCAAGCTAAGGTCGTTTGGCGTCGATTAGTGCCCTTTTTAGAAGACAGCACCCCAGTTAAACGCATTGATAGCGGGCTTGTGGAGCAATATGCTTCCCAGTATGAGATTTACCGTAACGCCTATAAGCACATTCAAAAACACGGTGAAGTCCAAGCAATCTATAAGACGTTGCAAGACCAGACTGGTCAAAAAATCGGTCAGGACTTTGTTGGTTATAAGCGAAACCCGATGACTCAAATTTACGATTCAGCCGTTAAGAATCTAACGAAGCTAGGCGCTGAATTGGGACTATCTCCTAAGTCACGTAGTGATTTGCTCAAGTTAAACTTAGATGACCACAAAGACGAGCGAAGCATTAGTGATCGTATGAAAGAGTTTCTAGGAGGATAAAAAAGACTACTTCTTTAGGTAGTCTTTTATCAACCTTTCCAAAAGTGAAGCAACACTAATATTTTCTTTGATAGCTTGGATCTTGATTTGTTGAATAAGATCAGAATCTAGGGTTGTGGTAAATTTTTTCTTCATCAAATTTCACCTCTATTTAAAGAATACTATGAGTACGTAGAATTGACAAGTACGTGTATACGTATTATCCTGTATTTAGGGAGTGATTTAATGCCAAAAAAGAAAAGCCACGATGAAGTTGTTAGTCAAATATTTTCTATTGTGGGGAACGAATACACTGTATTGTCGAGGTATACAAAAGCATCTAATCCCATAAAAATACGACATAACACCTGCGGATTTGTCTATGAAACCAGAACAAGTAATTTTATTTCCCAGGGGTGCAGATGTCCAAAATGCGCAGGAAAATTGCAATATACTAATCAATCTTTCAAAGAAAAGATATTTTCAATTTTTGGAAACGAATATACTGTTTTGGGAAACTATAAAAACACGAAAACAAAGATAAAAATAAGGCACAACGTTTGCGGATTCGTGATTGATATAACGCCCCTTAATTTTTTGAGAAGGCGAAGCTGCCCATATTGCTCAGGTAAGTTTCTTAATCAAACAATGTTTTCTAAAATAATTAGTCAAACGGTAGACGCCAAAGAGTATATTTTCCTAGAGAAATACAAAGGAACAAATACCTCAATTTTCAAGTCAAGTGCAACGATGATAACGAATCCTTGATAGTGGTCTAGGTTGTTAAGCCATGCGTCGGTAGTAATCGCATGGTCGAAGATAGTTCAGAATACGTCTGGGACGATGGTTCAGTGCTGATTGGACTGCTTGGATCTCAACCAGCGTAACGTCCCTGAGAGACTTTCCCTTCGGGAAGTACTCCCTGAGTAGTCCGTTGGTGTTCTCGTTAGTGCCGCGCTCCCAAGGCGAGTATGGATGAGCAAAATAGATCTGGGTTCCAACGATCTCCGACAGCTTGGCGAACTCGGAACCATTGTCAAACGTGATACTCTCAAATTCCTTGGCACCGTAATCGTTGATCGTGTCCTGCAAGGCTTTAAGGCAGGTGTCCGCATGATAGTCAGGTATCTTAACGATGATTTCAGTTCGGCTGTACCGTTCTGTGAGCGTCATCAGCGCTGGCTCATCAGCCGAACGAATACCTTTGACCAAGTCGCCTTCCCAATGTCCCACGCCTGTACGGTCATTCACGGCCGCAGGACGCAGCTCGATTGAGTCGCCGTATATCTTCTTGTTCTTGCGTTTGTGGGCGTTCTTATAGCCTTTGACGCGGCGTCGGAGCTTTTTGGGGAGTGTCATGTTATCTAGTTCAAGCAGCCCGGCATCGATGTAGCGGTACACGGTAGTCGTTGAAGGGCAAGACTTACCCTGGTCGCGATAGAAGTGTACGAAACTATCAACGCTGTGCACGCGAGGCTTGCGGGTAAGCTCCTTGGTGAGAGCTTTGAAGAACGCACGGCCGGTTTTGAGAAAGGCGTGGTGTCCGGTTCTGTCGCGTTTGCGGTCGTGTATGGCTTGGGCAGTTTCCGCAAGATAGACTTGATGCGAGTGACGCTTCGAGTCGAGCTGAGTTACAGATCCACGCGTGATTTCCCGTGAGATTGTCGCTTTACTGCGATGAAGCTTCTGTGCAATCACGGTCGCGGTGTCACCAGTAGCCCGAAGGGCCTGAATTGTAGCACGGTCGCTAAGACTGAGTTGTTGGTAGTGCTTGTGAGTGTTAATCTGAGAGTGGGTCATAAAGATTCCTGCTTTCTTGTCTGGTTGCACTAACAAGAATAGGTCTTCATGGTCTTTTTGGTCTAGTCGCTAAGGTGTTGCACTTGAATTGTAAACTGGGGAAAGGAACAAATACAAAAATAAAGGTTAAACACATAAGTTGTGGACATGTATACAAAGTTTCCCCGCACAAATTTATGACAGGTAGAAGATGCCCTTTCTGTAAAGAGTCACATGGTGAACACGAAATTGAAATGTGGTTATCTAATAAAAATGTAAACCATATTCGTCAAAAAAAGTTTGAAAATTGTAGATTCAAAAAAGAGCTTCCGTTTGATTTTTACCTTCCTGATAGCAATGTATGTATTGAATATGACGGAGAACAGCATTTTAAAAAAGTTGATTTATTTGGTGGAGAAAAAGGACTTGTTATAAGACGCTTACGAGACAATGTAAAAAATGAATTCTGCAAGAAGCAAGGAATTAAATTACTTAGAATTAAATACAACGAAAATATAAAAGATGTTTTAAACAAGTCCATAGAAATATAATTAATTAGTTGGATTATGTGAAAGGGGGTGATCTTATGAATATTGACCTTACTCAATCACACGATGTGTTAGGAGCATACCGTGGAATTGATGTTAAAAGTATTCGTGACGAATACACAGATGCAGGAACTCAGTACGCTTTAGATGTTTTAGATCAGAAGGTAACCACTGGCTATCTGATTAAGTTAGCGGCTTTTCGCCATATTAGAGACTTGCAACGGCAAGGTAGCGTTGACTTTCCCTTTAATTATTCGGTAAAGCGAGTGGATCAAGTGCTTAAATTTGCTTCCATTTGTCCGAACGTTGATACAGGTGAACCAACTAAACTAATGCCGTGGCAGGAATTCATTATGGCTATGCTAATTGGCTGGCGTAATGATGACGGTGGTAAGCGTTTCTCACGGGCAATTGTTTCCGTTTCACGTGGCCAAGGTAAAACTTACCTTATGGCGATTATCACTGCCTATAGTTTTCTAATTGAGTCATTGGGACTATCTAACCAAGATTATTTAGTTTCATCCATTAATTACAAACAAACTAGCAAGATTCTAGGCTACATTAAATCAATGTTAGCCAAGATTGCAACAATTGAACCATTTAAAACACTAATTCAAGATAGTGGATTAGATACACGGACATTGTCATCTCAATCTGATCAAGTTGTTATGAGCAGTAACAACAACAAGCTGCGAGCAATCAGTCACGAAGCTGGTCAATATGACTAACTGGACTCATTTCACTTTACAACAGCGATTTTTGATGAAATTGGTGAAGTAAAAACACGGCAGAAGATTTCTAAAATCGTTTCAGGACAGGTTAAGGTGCGTAATAAGCAATTCGTTCAGATTTCAACGGCTTATCCCGATCCAACCGTTCCATTCCATGATGATGAGCGCATGATTCAGCAAGCGATGGAACAGGATTACTTACGTGATGCTGATACGTACTTAGGTCTGATTTGGGCCCAAGACAGCTTAGACGAGACGTTTAAGCCGGAAACCTGGGTAAAAAGTAATCCTTTGCTTGATTTACCAAGCCAATATGAAGTTTTAATGAACGGGTTGACAGATAAGCGTGATTCTGACGCGTTGTCAGGCACAATTAATGATTTTCAGAACAAGAACCTTAACCTTTGGCTAGAGCAATCAGTGGACAGCTTTTTAAAACTTCCTGATGTTGAAAAAGCCATTGTGCCATCGTTTAGTTTCGATGATCGTCAAGTCTACATTGGCTTTGACTACTCAATGTTCAGCGATAATACGGCTTTGGCATTTGTGTTTCCTTATCAGGATGCTAAGGGCAAACCGCGATGGTTTATTTACCAGCATAGTTTTATCCCGTGGCAAAAGGCTGGATCGATTGAAGCCAAAGAAAAACAAGATGGCATCAACTATCGTGATTTAGCTCAAAAGGGTTTCTGTACGATCAGCAGCCACCCACAAGGACTGATTAATGACGAACAAGTCTATCAATGGCTGCTAAATTTTGTGGAGCGTCACCAACTAGAAGTAGTCTTTTTTGGCTATGACGCCTGGGGCGCCACACCAGCTATCAAACAGTTAGAGCTTAATTCTGGCTGGCCGCTAGAAGCTATTCGTCAACGAACCAGTGAATTGAAAGACCCAACCAAGTTTTTACAAAAGGTGTTTGTTGAAGGGTCAGTTGACCGACTCGATGATCGAATTATGGAAAAGGCGCTACTGAATGCTGAGATTTATGAAGACAAGATCGGCATTCAGGTTGATAAGGCTAAAGCCACGCTAAAAATTGATGTGGTTGATGCGCTGATTGATGCCTTATTCCAAGCCATGTATCACTTTGAAGACTTTTCAGACGTGAACAATCCTGATAAGCAAGTGGAACGTATGACTAAGGAACAGGTCTTAGAATGGTTTAACAATCCAGAGTCGGGGCTGTTAGGAGATGACATTGATGATTTTTAAACGTTTTTTTGCCATGATTTGGCACTATTTCGACTTGATATGCTTCGTAAGTG
>NZ_CP059606.1:0-37690 GCF_014069315.1 Levilactobacillus suantsaii
GGGCTTTGATGGCCCATAGAAGTCGGGTCTTACGTTCTACGAATGTAACCAGACATGATCGTGACTCACTTCGACTAGAAAGCACCGTATCTACTTCCCAATGACCAAAAGCTAACCGTTGAGTAACAGTTGTTGGCCGTTGTTCGATGGAAGTCCCACTTGTAAATTTCCCACGATTTTCGCTCACTCGGTGCTGGCGGACATTCCGATTGGGTAGATCAGTCAATTTGAAGGGGAGCCAGCCACGATTAAGCCAATTATAAATTGACGCAGTGCTCAAGTTATAAGCGGCCGCAATGGTTTCTGGTGACCAGGTTAATCGTAAGTGATTGGTAATTAAAGTCACTAATGCTGCCGTCAGCATCGAACGACGACCGCAATTCCGCCTTTTGCGATCTGCATCTTGCTGAGCTAATTCTGGATCATAAGGTTTAACCCGGTCCAACTCATAGCTAATCGTAGCTTTGGCGACGCCTAAGGCGTCAGCCATTACTTGGTAAGATTTATTCCCCTCATTGACCAGTTGTGCTAGTGCGCCACGTTGAAAACGTGATAAAGTAGATGTACCCAAAGTAATCACTCCCTATATTGGTTGGAATTAGCTACTACCATTGTAAGTGATTGCTTTGGGCTTTTTAATTTCTGTTCGGATTAATTATAGAATTTGCCTTTTTCAAACAACTAGACGATACTATAGCTCTTCATCAGCGTAAGCTTGAAAAACTCCAGAAACTCAAAAAAGGGTATCTACAAAAGATGTTTTGCTGATTCTTAATTTGATCAAATTTAGGATCCCATGAAACTCCATGATCTATTTTTATTGTGCTTGGTCAATACTTAATTCACCTGTATAATAGATTACGCAAGGTTTAAGGGCGGTGGCTGTCTTTTCCCTTGTGAGGTGAGGCCCATGGGAACATGGAATAATCTTCAGGAAGGTTTCACAGTCAATGAGCGTCTTCCAGGCACTCTCGTTGATGTTGCTGTTTGGCACGTTTTTAATCGCGCTACTCAGCTATATCGACAAGCACCACAAATAAAAAAGCCGCCCTGCGTAACTTTGGTAGGTTACAGGGTAGCTTAATGCTGTCTTATTAACTTCGCCACCGCCTTTGAAACGGCTTGCGTAGGAAGTCTTGTTAGCGCAAGGCTTCCTTTTCTGTCTACATTATAGCATGACTATGAAAAATTGGGTAGCAAGGCATTTTCGGCATATTATTTATCTTTGTATTTTTCAAAATAGGTTCAACTAATTCTGTTTCAGCGTTTTTCGTACTTCACCGTATTTGTATATAGTTTTCCAATATGTTTATGTCTGCCAACGGACCCACTTAATCTGATACCTACCATTATGATAAACCAATTTACCTATTAACTTAGTCTTGGTGCTTTTTTTCTAAGGTTGCTAATAATGCATCAATCCGTTGTTTAACTTGGGGTCGTTGGGTTGTATCAGTTAACAGTACTAACGTATCACCTTCATGAATCAAGGTGTCACCATGTGGAATCACTTCTTGTTCGCCACGCCGGATTCCAATGAGCAGTGCTTCTTTAGGCCATGGCATGTCTCGGACCATTTTGCCGTTTAAGGGACTGCCAAAGAAAACCGGTATTTCCAAATAATCAGGTCGATGAAGTTGCTGAACAGTTTTAGGCATTGTCATCTGCTTAAGCAATGCTTCATAGATTGGTGCACCGCCTAATAAATCAACAACAAGGTAGGCAGTTAACGATATGACTGCTAATGGCATTAAATGTGTTA
This sequence comes from Levilactobacillus suantsaii, assembly GCF_014069315.1. Lineage (NCBI taxonomy): Bacteria > Bacillati > Bacillota > Bacilli > Lactobacillales > Lactobacillaceae > Levilactobacillus > Levilactobacillus suantsaii. The sequence goes on from NZ_CP059606.1 coordinate 1,763, forward strand.
AATTGCCAACCATTTCTGTTACCAGCAAGATAGCTGTGAAGGGAGCTTTTCCGATTCCAGCAAAGTAACCGGCCATGGAAAAAATGATTAGGTTCATGATATAGACATGCGATAATAATCCTAATTGATTCATTAAGACGCCATAAACCGCACCAATCACAGCACCTAAAGAAAGAATCGGCAAGAAAATACCGCCAGGTAATCCGGAACCATATGAAATCATTGAAAAGACGAATCGTATAATAAAAATTGCAATTAGTACAAACAAAGGTGGAACATGCTGGCCAAATCCCAAAATTAAGCCATTACCACCACCGAGTAAATTTGTCGAAAAGTAACCAACTAAAATTACCAGCAGAAATGGTACGATACCTTGTATTGGGCGTGGCAAATGTGTCAATTGATGATACCACCTAGGCATAACTAACAAGACCCGTTGATATAAGTAACCAAATAATCCCAAAACAATGCCGAGTAAAATTAAGTGCCAATAATTTGATACTGGTAAACTACGTGAATAACTTAAATGTAACACGGGAACAAGTCCGAAAACATTCAGCGAAATAAGATTTGAACCAATTGCTCCGGCTAATGCTGTTAACCAAACCAGCGGTGAAAAATTATGGTAAATCTCTTCTAAGACAAATAGAGTTCCAGCAATGGGGGCATTAAACGCTGCTGCTAATCCAGCAGCGGCGCCTGATGCAATTAGTAGTCGGCGATCAGTTCCTGATAACTTAAACTCAGAAGCGAAACCTTGACCAACTGACGCACTTAATTGAATCGCTGGTCCTTCTCGTCCGAGAAATAATCCAGGTCCCAATGCCAGAATACCACCGATAAATTTTCGCCAAAGAATTGACCACCAGTGCATTTCCAATTCACCAGCCAATTGACCTTCAACTTGCGGAATTCCAGAACCAGCGATATAAGGTTCTCTCTTGAGAAGTCGAGCCACAATTAACGCTAAACCAAGGTTGATGCCTATCAACAATGCCCATTCCCACCAAACAAACGGCGCGATTCGTAAGTATCTATATACCAATCGACTATAGTGCAGCCCTATCTCAATACAATAGCGAAATAAGCTAACAACGGTGCCACTCATTAAACCCACAAGCAGGCCGAGTAAAACAAATCGCAAACGAGTAACGTCAAATTTTTCTTTTACAAGCTGTATCAAATAACTAATCCTCCATTATAACCAATATTATATAATTTAGTACTTAATTAAACTAGGCAATATCTCGATGAAATCTAGTAGTTATTTTTCACAGAGAAGGGGTGTCATACCGCTAAAATGTTTTAGTAGTTTATATGACGAGCCGCATGTTTGAGTAGTAATGGTGCTAATAACGTTGTTAGGATAATGGCAGTGATAATTGCCGAATAGTAATCATCACTGATTAGTTTGGATTGGTAGCCTATTTGAGCGATAATCAAGGCCATTTCCCCACGCGAGACCATCCCTGCACCAACGAGGTAAGCTTCATTCGAACTGAATCCGGCCCATTTAGCCCCACTTCCCGCTCCTAATAGTTTCGTCAGTGTTGCCACAATTGTCAATACGATAATTAATAACAAATCGTGTTCTATGCCAGCTAGTGACATACTTAAACCAATTGAAACGAAGAATACAGGAATGAAAATCGCATAACCGATTGGTTCGATACTTTGATCAACTTCATGAGCTACATGAGTTTGTGCAATCGCAATTCCTGCAAAAAAGGCCCCAATTACTGCACTCAGTCCAATCAGATTTGCAATATATGCCATACCAAAACACAAAATCATCGCCATTATAGTAGGTCCCACTGGATTCAATAATTTGGTGCCTAGTCTAGCGAGGAGAGGGGCGATAAAACGCATCACGAAATAAATTGCGGCAAAGTAAATTAGCTGCTCTAAAAAAGTCAGAGCTAGCGGTATCTGGGTATCCGTACCAGCCTTTGTACCTATTAAACTGACCATAATGCTAAGTAAAACGACAGCTAGCACATCGTCAACCACCGCGGCACCGAGGACTGTTGAACCGCTCTTACTATCAAGTAAATTTAGTTCTTTCATGACAGCAACTGAAATTGAAACCGACGTTGCGGCAAAAATAACGCTCAAAAACAAGCTTTCAAATTGTGTCAAGCCAAAAACAATACCAACTGGATAGATCAGTACCATTGGAATCAAAACTCCTAACAACGCGACAATTATGCTAGGACGCAAATATTTTTTAAGCAATGTAAGATCACTCTCAAGTCCGGCGATAAACATTAAGATGATAACCCCAATCTCTGAAAAAATATGGATAAAATCATTGGCGTGAACCCAATTCAACAACGCAGGGCCAAGAATAATTCCAACAAATAATTGACCGATCACTGCTGGGATACCAACCCTAGAGGCTAGATGGCCAAATAGACTAGTTGCAATCAAGATGATCACCAAGGTACCTAAAAATTCCAAACAAAAACCTCCTCATACAAAAAACGTAAACCCAGATACCTCTTCCACACCCCTGAAAGAGAACACCTTGAGCTTACGTCAACCGATTTATTTATTCATATTTTGATAATACCTTTTATATGATAGCAGACTAATCAAAAATATTCAAGTAACGATAAGTTGTCGTATTTAGTTACTTATTTCGAAACACGGACACCGCCAATTTTAAAAGTGACCTCTGAATTTTCCGGCATATGTGCCGGTTCGCCTGTTTTAGATATCGGAATCGTCTTCTCCAGGGTAGATTGTAAAATTAATCCGAACGCTGTTCGGACAAAAAAGATCAGCTTCCTTTAAAATGGTGTTTACCACAAACCCATCTTTTAGGAGCTGATCTTTTGTCTAGTATAACCTATTCCGAACGAATTAAAATCGAAACCTTTTGTGAACTAGGGCTGTCCAATATCCAAATGGGCGTTCGGCTGAACCGATCACCGTCAACAATTTCTTATGAATTATCTCGATGTCAACCTTATCAGGCTGAATTAGCACAAACAGATGCCGAATACAAGCGATCACGATGTGGTCGGAAAACTAAGCTGAGCGATGAGTTAAAGCAAACAATTCTCAACCATTTACGTCTAAGCTGGTCACCAGGAATGATTGCTCACGAATTTAAACTAGCTACTAAATCTATTTATAATTGGCTAAATCAGGGGAGAATTGGTTTCTCCTTGAATGATCTACCTGAACATGGCGTACGCCAACGGCGTAACGTTGACCAACGATCCAAATATAATCAATCTTTGGGGCGATCGATTGAACAGCGTCCCATGATGATTAATCAACGTAATCGCATCGGTGATTTTGAACTAGATACCGTCGTTGGCCCTCGTGGGCATAGTAAGGCAGTTTTATTAACTTTAATTGATCGCAAATCACGGTTCCTTTGGGCATATCGGTTAAAGGACCGAACGACAGCGAGTGTTAATGAAGCACTGACTAAGTTCCTAACAACTTTTAATGGACCGGTGCACAGTTTTACTGTGGACCGTGGTACTGAGTTTAGTGGGCTAGTATCATTTGAATCACAATATGGTATTAAGACCTATTACTGCCATGCTTATACTCCAGCTGAACGTGGTAGTAATGAACGCTTTAATCGGAATTTACGTTATTTTTATCCTAAGGGGACTCGTTTTGAGCACATTAGTGCTCAAGATTTAACGACGACGTTACTCCAAATTAACCAGAGACCGCTTAAAATACTTGACTGGAAAACACCGTATCAGGTTATGCTGACAAATTTGTCCAAAAATTCGGATTAAATTTGCAATCTACCCCAGCTATAAATCATGCTGGATACATAACCGAGCTAAAAAGACACCGTAGGTATATTATCACGTCCAAGTAATCAAAACTAGTAGTGATCAAATCATCATTGATTTCTTGTTTGAGGCTTGTGTAATTCTTCTTTATATTGTGGGTGCCAATATGATACCTTTCCCAGCGGTTGATCATCTGCTTCTTGATCGTAATTATTTAACCAATTTTTGATGGCTTGATCAGTGTCGTAAGCACATACTCCACGAACTGCCAATCCACGTTCAATCGTGGCTCCTTAGGCAATCTCTGATAGTTCATTCAGACTATCACCAAAGCGGTTCCCTTCATGGGTGCAGACCGGATAGATTGTTTTGTCTTGCCACTGATATTGTTCCATAAACGTTACAATCGGACGCGGTAAATGATTCCACCAATTAGGGAATGCTAAAATAATGTGATTGCTACCAGCAATATCTGCAGTAATTGGCATAATTTTAGGAAAAGTACGCTCGTCCAATTCGTGTTTGGTAATTTTCAATACTTGTTGATACTCATCAGGATAATCGGTAGATTGTAAAATTAATCCGAACGCTGTTCGGACAAAAAAGATCAGCTTCCTTTAAAATGGTGTTTACCACAAACCCATCTTTTAGGAGCTGATCTTTTGTCTAGTATAACCTATTCCGAACGAATTAAAATCGAAACCTTTTGTGAACTAGGGCTGTCCAATATCCAAATGGGCGTTCGGCTGAACCGATCACCGTCAACAATTTCTTATGAATTATCTCGATGTCAACCTTATCAGGCTGAATTAGCACAAACAGATGCCGAATACAAGCGATCACGATGTGGTCGGAAAACTAAGCTGAGCGATGAGTTAAAGCAAACAATTCTCAACCATTTACATCTAAGCTGGTCACCAGGAATGATTGCTCACGAATTTAAACTAGCTACTAAATCTATTTATAATTGGCTAAATCAGGGGAGAATTGGTTTCTCCTTGAATGATCTACCTGAACATGGCGTACGCCAACGGCGTAACGTTGACCAACGATCCAAATATAATCAATCTTTGGGGCGATCGATTGAACAGCGTCCCATGATGATTAATCAACGTAATCGCATCGGTGATTTTGAACTAGATACAGTCGTTGCCCTTTGTGAGCCTAGTAAGGCAGTTTTATTAACTTTAATCGATCGCCAGTCACGGTTACTTTAGGCATACCAGTTAAAAGATCTGACGACAGCGACTGTTAATGAAGCACTAACTAACTTCCTAACCACTTTTAATGATCTTGTTCATAGCATTACGGTAGACCATGGCACTGAATTTAGTGGGCTAATATCACTTGAATCACGATATGATATTAAGACCTATTACTGCCATGCTTATACTCCAGTTGAACGTGGTAGTAATGAACGCTTTAATCGTGATTTACGTTTTTTATCCTAAAGAGACTCATTTTGAACACATTATTGCTCAAAATTTAACGACAACGTTACTCCAAATTAATCAGAGACTGCTTAAAATCCTCAACTGGCAAACAGCAAACAACCTATCCGGTTATACTGACCAATTTGTCCAAAAATTCGGATTAAATTTGCAATCTATCATATTAAAACACACATTGGAGTCGGTTATCAGATGGTTCAACTAGATAGTTAAGAATAGAAGACCCATAATTTATGGTTTCAATCAGTATATCGTAAATTATGAACTTCTTTAAAGTGATTTCATTATGATGTATATGGCATAGTTGCTTTTCTTAGTGTTTAGGCTTACTATTTTGCAGTGCCATATTTCAAAAAATGACTTTGGAGGCAAGTAATTATGAATAAGCAACTAGAACGTGTTTCCCTTGCAGGAGCACTAGTTACTTTAGGCATTGTATACGGCGATATTGGTACTTCACCATTGTATGTTATGAATGCATTGATTGGTGACGCTGGTAAAATGGAAAATATTTCTCCAGAATACGTCATTGGGTCAGTTTCTTTGATATTTTGGACATTAATGATTATTACAACGTTGAAGTATGTTGTCATTGCAATGCAAGCCGACAACAAGCATGAAGGCGGTATTTTTGCTTTATATGCCTTAGTTCGAAAAAATGCAAAATGGTTAATTTGGCCAGCTTTGATTGGTGGGGCAGCTATTTTGGCCGATGGAACATTAACACCTGCAGTAACCGTGACCTCAGCCATTGAGGGATTAAAAAAACAACACCTTGGCCCTGTGGTGTTTAGTAATTCTCAACATAACGTCTTGATTATCACAACAGTTGTTTTACTCGTATTATTTATGATTCAACGTTTTGGAACAGGTGTGATTGGGAAATCCTTTGGACCAGTGATGATTTTATGGTTTGGCTTTTTGGCTGTCTTTGGAATCGTTAATCTAATCAATTATCCAATGATATTGAAGGCTATTTCTCCCTATTATGCAATTAAGATACTCTTCAGTCCAGTTAACAAAGTGGGAATCTTTATACTTGGAAGTATCTTTTTGGCAACCACAGGAGCAGAGGCTTTATATTCCGATATGGGTCACGTTGGCAAGAAGAATATTTATGTAACCTGGCCACTAGTATATAGCACCCTATTTTTAAATTACTTAGGTCAGGGGGCTTGGATAATTAGACATGCAGGTGACACTGCTTACAGGCACTTATCGAACTTAAATCCCTTTTATGAAATGCTCCCAGGGCCTTGGCGCCTAGTTGGCATTTTGCTAGCCACACTCGCTGCAATCATTGCCTCTCAGGCGTTGATTACGGGTTCTTACACTTTAGTAGATGAAGCAATTGGCTTAAAATTTTTACCTAGAATGGTTATTAGACATCCAAGTAATATAAAAAATCAAATTTATATTGCAACTGTTAATTGGATACTATGTATAATAACAATCAGTGTAGTCTGGTTCTTTGGTAGCTCACAAAAAATGGAGGCTGCGTATGGTTTAGCAATCACTATTACCATGCTTATGACTACCGTGCTTTTGCATGAATTTTTAAATAAACACCTAAATAAGGGAACGGCGCTTATAATTGCCTTGTTTTTTGGTTTTATTGAACTAATCTTTCTAATTTCAAGTTTGGTTAAGTTTATTCATGGCGGTTATGTTACCTTAACAATCATGTTGGGTATTCTTTATATTATGTGGCTTTGGTACTTTGGAAATAAACGAAGAGAACATTATGAAAAAGAAAGCGAGTATGTTTCACTTCTTGACTATCGTGATCAACTCTCTAAATTAAGCGCAGACAATACAATACCTTTGTTCACGACTAACTTAGTGTATATGACTAAGATTAAGGGTGATTACCAAATTAAGCGTAGTACCATGTATTCTATTCTCGACAGACAACCTAAAAGAGCTAAAGTTTATTGGTTTGTTACAGTCAATGAAACCAATGCACCTTATGAAAGTAATTATACAGTTGATTTACTTGAGACACATAATGTTGTTAACGTTCAATTGTACTTAGGGTTTAGGAAATCTCAATCCGTTAGTGTCTATTTACATCAAATTGTAAATCATCTAGTGGAACAAGGTATTTTAGAGCCACAAATACCCACGTATTCAACAGAGCGACAACGGAAAGTCGGCGACTTTAAGTTTGTTATTATAAAGGAACAACCAGCGGATTTAATTGTCAATGATCAGTTAAGCTCGTTAGATAGGAGATTGATTGGCGGACGCATCTATTTGCAGAAAATTACAGCCTCACCTATTTCATGGTATGGTTTGGAGTTTAGCAATGTCATAGAAGAAAGTTCTCCGTTATTTATTACTCAAGATCAGGATCAGTACTTAATCCAAAAGAAAATTTATCATCGAGATATTTTAAATAATCCTAAAAAGTAAACATTTAGTAGTTATGAAAATTAAGTAGTAACTCTTTTTATACTATTACAACCAGATTAACAGTTGCTGTTATTTAATTATGAATGCCAATAAAATATAATAGTCTTTCAGAAAAACGCATTAGAAAAGTTCTTAAACCCACTACCTGTGAATTTAAGGGCTGTTATTTTGCTTTTAATTTGTTATAGGGTTATTCAATGATCTAGGTAACCTCTATATTGGAATTTATATATTTCATGTTTCTGGACAAAAAACGTCGCTAACCTAGAACGAATCAGGTCATAACTTAACAGTTGTGGCCTCTTTTTTGATACTGTATAATTAAAGGGTTAGAACCGTGTCATTACTTAATGACATAAGTAAGGAGATAAAAAGATGAAATATGGCTATGCGCGGGTCAGTACCACTGATCAAAAATTAGCAAATCAAATTGAGTTACTAAAATTGGCAGGAGCAGAAAAAATCTTTCAAGAAAAGTTTACCGGCACAACTACCGAACGGCCGGAGTTTCAAAAACTGTTGCGCGTTCTAAAAACAGGCGATACTTTGATTGTCACTAAGTTGGATCGGTTTGCGCGGAACACACGCGAGGCCTTAGCCATTATCCAAGAGTTGTTTAAAGAAAATGTCAAAGTTAACATTTTGAATATGGGATTAATTGACAATACGCCGACTGGCCAACTAGTCTTTACAATATTTAGCGCCTTTGCGCAGTTTGAACGCGATATGATTGTCACGCGCACACAAGAAGGTAAATTGTATGCCAAGCAACATGATCCGTTGTTTCGGGAAGGGCGACCGAAAACGTATTCTGAGGAACAAATCAGATTTGCCTACGAGTTACGAAAACAAGGCATGACCTATAAAATGATTGAACGAAAGACGGGGATTAGTAAACGCACGCAGCAGCGACGATTTAAATTAGTTAAAAACAATATATTTTAAAACTGTTTACACCATACCAAAAGGGGCTTCGAATACGAGGCCCCTTTTAGATTTAGCTAGTAATCCGTATTAAAGTTAATGGCTAGCTCCCAGTTCAACTTTTTAATGGCTTACGATCTGTCGATTCTTAGTATGCTTAATTTTTCTCAAAGCTGTCGTTAAAGCTTCTTTTTGTGCCAATTGTTTGAGACCTACTAACACTTTTTTCTGACCCTGGCTTATTTTCTGATTACCCAAATTAATTTTTTGAGAAGCTATTGACAGTTTAGATATAGCGGTATTTTGATTTTCTAACTTGGTTAAGGTAAGTGCTAGTTGCTGGTTACCCGCTTTTAAGTTGTCAGTAGCTAGTGCTAACTTCTTCTGGGCTTGGTAGACCTGGTGAAGATCGGTTCCCTTTTGGGGCTATGGTAAATCAACTTGAGATTTGGCCGCTTGTTTAAGGGCACGTCTTAGGTTCGTCTGTTTGTTTTTAGTTGTTAATTTGGCTGATCCAGTAGTGGAAAATAGGCTGTTCAATTGTTGATGAGCCACTTTATTTACAATCTACCGTATAAACGCATTCTCGTGCATTGTTTGCTTATACGTGTATATAGTTGTCAAATACGTGCTATGATTGTGTATGTCCTAAATGGACACAAGCAACGCTCCTAAGCAAAGCCTGTATGTACTGATTTCAGAAAAGCCCTCTATTCCGCATAATAGAGGACTTTTTTGTGTGCATTCTGCTTAATTTAAACGGACAAAGTATACGTCTAAAAGCTGAACGTGTTGTCTGAGAGCGCGATATTATTTTCCCCTAGTTCGGGCGTCTCTACTCTCCAGAATATCTAATTGAAAAGTAAATTTTCGCTTGTCTTCAGCGTCTAAAGAATCAATGAGATAGTCTAATGCGTTATCAATGGCATCTTTTTGAGATTTATATAGACCAATTCCAGATAAAGCTTCCGCTTTGTTCTTAATATGGTTGTTGATTCTAACGTTAGCATAAAAAGTAACAGAATCTGCAACGCTTTTTCCCAGTTTTGATGGTTTGCCATTATTACTTTTAAGATCATCTGTAGTAAAGGTGTTTTTGGGTTTGATATCTTGTCCACGATCAAGTGGGTCCGTCTTTGGTTGTTTTTTTAGATTGGGATTGTTTAATAATCCGCTCATTCCTATTCACCAGCCATTCTGCTAAATATTTCATCAGTAACGTTGGAGTATACGTCTTGAACTGCTTTATCAAACTGATCTTTAAATGTCACCCCGGTTACATCATATCGTTTTAAGCGTTCCATATTTTTAATTGTTATGTCAAAAATATTTTCTTTACCAAATATATCAATTGCTTTAGCTAAGGTGCTCTTATCGACAGGGGCACCATTTTTCAGCAAAACCGGCAATATTCCTAGTAAATCTAATGTCGGAGCGTGGAATTCATTGATAATTTGATCTTGCATGTATTTGATGAATGCCTGGGCACCCTGAAGCGATCTTTCCTGAGTTTGAAGAACGACAATCGCGTAGTCTGTCATATATAATGCGGTATCTGTGATTAGGCTAATTGTAGGTGGAACGTCTACCAACAAGTAGTCATAGTCATCTTTCCACGGATTTATTAAGGTAGACAAGTATTTTACACGATCGGTGTAGTCAGAAATTATATTCTCCATATATCTAGGATATAAAGAAAAGTCAGCTGAGGATGGAAGAATATCTAAATTTTGGATTACGTTGATGATAGCTGGTTTGAGGTTTTTGTTTTTAATTGCGGTCATCAAGGTTTCATCAAAAGAAGTTACTTCATCGCCGACGTTATTTTTAGTTTTTAAATATAAATTAGTGGCGTTAGCTTGAGGATCCAAATCTATTAATAGTGTTTTATACCCACGACGTGCCAACTCGATACCAGTCATTGTACTATTAGTTGTCTTGCCAGTCCCGCCTTTAAAGTTTGAAAATGTTATGACTTTACTATCCAAAATATCACCTCATAAATATGTAGTGTAATGCTCTTAAAGCATAGCACAAAAATTAGTACATGTATACAAATGCAAGTGTGCAAAAGTAAAAATGTATACATGAGCTTTATGTAGACTGCAATAGAGGCGTTTTGGATGAGTATACAAATACTAATTTTTACATTAGTATTTGTACTAATGTAAAAGTGTATACATTTTTTAAAAAAGTGTTGATTTCTTTTATTGAGAGAAATACAATTGTACTTGTAAGTGAATACAAAAAAACACCCACCGACGGGAATCGGTGAGCGCCACATAAAAGTCATCGTTGTTTAATGACTATTATATCATGGCCGGTGCGATTTTTAAAGCCCTAGGGGACAAGCTGGGGTCTAAATCCAAGGGGACACGTTTGCCAGTGCGACTTCAATAAGTCTGGCTATACCACAACAAGGTTATCTGTACGGCTGGGTGGTGAATGGTGAGCGCGACCATTAACGGCGCGGGTGGTAAAACGAAGCTTCGGCTTGGTGCCATTGATTAGTTGGTGATCGAACAAACATAAATACGTATCGTCAACGCCTACTAGGGCGTTTTTTAGTAGGTTAAACCGAAAACGTAGGTTTATAATGAGTGGTGGTAGCAATACCGCAATTGTACAGACAAGCGACGGGCGTTAACGACCGACGAACTAAGGGGAAACTTTTAGTAGTAGAATTGTACTCTGGTTCAGTTATTCCAAATAGCTGATTCCAGGGAACAATTCTGCGCTCAAAACGTCACTCCCTCTAAACTGAATGAAAAACCATAACCCGTCAAGTCAAATGGTAGATTGTAAAATTTAAGTTGAACATATTAGTGGACAGAAAAACCCATAAAGGTCTTTAATGGTGTCACCACAACATTCCACTAGAAAGAAGGACCTTTATGGGCACCACTATTTTATCATTTGAAGACCGCGTTGTCATCGAAACACTTCATCATGAAAAGCACTCACTTCAATATATTGCCGATTATTTAGGCTTTAGTAAAACCACTATCTTTAATGAGGTTCATCGCTTAGCTGGTGAGTATCACGCAGTTAAGGCTCAAACTGACCATGAAGTTAAACTTAGTCATCGTGGTCGTAAAACCATCTTAACGACTAACCTAAAGCGATTGATTGAAGAAAAAATCAAGATCCAAAAATGGTCAATTGAACAAGTGGCTCATGTAGTTAGAATTGCCTACAAAACCATCTATAACTGGATTGATCAGGGACTACTGGATATTAATGTGACTGATTTACCTGACCATGGTATTCGTCGCAAACGAGCTAAAGAAACCCGTGGTACTTTTAGTCATGGACGTTCCATCGAAGATCGTCCAGCTGAAATTTCTGATCGTAATACTTCAGGTCACTTCGAAGCTGATACAGTTTTATCTGGAAAACGTAAAGGTCAAGCAGTAGCTACGTTTGTCGAGCGTAAGAGTCGGCTTACCATCGTTAAACGGCTTAATGGACGAGATAGTACTTCAATAACCAAGGCTATTTTAGAATTGGCTAACCAGTTAGGAGATAATCTCAAGACCCTTACTGTGGACCATGGGAAAGAATTCGCCAACTACAATTTGATTGAAGAACAGACCGGTGTTCCGCTGTACTTTGCGCACGCTTATTCGCCACATGAACGAGGCAGTAATGAAAATCGCAACCGAGTACTACGCCGCTTCATTCCCAAAGGTCAACCGATTGATGAGATTACCGATGATGAATTGATTCAAATTAACTGGTATTTGAATTCCCGACCACTCAAATGTTTAAATTGGCGAACACCGATTGAGATCTTTTTGCGTGATCTGCGTTACTAAATTTGTTCAAGTTATTTCTTGCAATCTGCCTAATGTTAAGATTTTTGCCCGAAAAGCCTTTATTCTTTATAAAAAGCCCACTATACTATCATACGTATAAAGAAATTAATGTTTATAAAAATTATCATCGAAAAATAAACTTACACGCGATGGTAGTAGGCCGTACTGGAGGAAAATATGGATTCTGAGCAAACAATTAGTGTGATGCAAATTTTTGGTATCTTGCGTAAACACATCAAAGCAATTTTGATCACAACTTTAGTAGTTTTTTTGGCGTCGATTTTTGTTACCTTTTTTGTGATGACGCCAAAATATGAGGCGACAACCGAAATATTGGTTAATCGAAAACTATCGGCCAGTATGCAGGCGGCACAGTATCAGCAAGTACAAGCCGACGTGCAGATGATTAGTACATACAAGGACATCATTACTAGCCCAACTGTCTTAAAGACAGTCAATAACACAACCAGCGGTTACCCTGGATATCCGGGATCAATGCGTGCATTGAAAAATGCTATTTCAATTAGTAACCAGCAGAACTCGCAGGTATTCTCGATTACGGTTAAGGCAACGGATGCTAAAACAGCGGCAACAATTGCGAATGAAACCGCCAAAGTATTTAAAAAGCAAGTTGTCAAGATGATGAGCGTTCATAATGTTTCAATCGTGTCAAAAGCGACACCGAACTATTCGGCGGTAAGTCCGAGAAAGACCATCAATTTGGCAATCGGATTAATTGTGGGGCTGATTCTCGGTATTGGATTGGCATTATTGCGTGAGGTTACGGATCGAACGGTTACTTCCGAGAGTTACTTGACGGATGAATTGGGATTGACCAGCTTAGGTATCGTTAGTGAAATTGACGATAAGGAAGTTAAAAAGCGGATTACGCGTGAACGTCACAGTTAAGACGACTTAATTACCGGTGCAGATGGCAGAGTAGAAGCGCGTAGCCGAAGAAGGGTGTAGGTGACGACAATGGCGTGGTTTAAGCGAAACAAGAAAAAACTTGATGATACAAGTTTAAAGTATGGTGTCGGTTTAGTTAGCTATACAGAGCCCAATGGGATGATTGCAGAACAGTTCAAAACCATTCGGACGAATATTCAATTCTCCTTGGTTGATAATCAACTCCAATCAATTCTGTTCACATCGTCGGGACCTTCTGAAGGAAAAACAACGATCAGTAATAATATGGCAGTTACCTGGGCGGATCAGGGCACTAAGGTTGTACTCGTTGATGCTGACTTACGGCGACCAGCCGTTCATCGCTCGTTCGATGTTAGTAATCGGATGGGATTGACGAACTATCTATCAGGAAACGCTGACTTATCGGCAGTGGTTCGCGAGACCATGGTCAAGGACCTTAGCGTAATCACAAGTGGACCAGTTCCACCTAACCCGGCGGAGCTATTGGGTAGTAAACGAATTGAAAATTTGTTAAGTGAACTAACCGCTGAATTTGATTTGGTGATTGTTGATGCACCACCGGTTAATACGGTGACGGATGCACAATTATTGGCGAGCCAAATTGATGGGACGGTTTTAGTTGTGCCACAAGGTATTGCTGACAAGAATGGGGTGCGTCGGGCTAAGAAACTGTTGGAGACTGTTCACGCTAACATTTTAGGAACAGTGATGAATCGTGTGACAGCCCAAAAGTCAGTGGGTTATTACGGTGGTAATTATTATGGTGGCAGTTATTACGGCGGCTATTACGGAACGGATGATAAAAAGTGACGTTAGTTGATTTACATTGTCATATTTTACCGGGTGTGGATGACGGCGCGAAAGACTTGCCGATGGCGCTTGGTATGGCACGCGACGCGGTGGCGCAAGGGATTAGTCATATTCTGCTGACACCGCACCATATGGATGGTGAATACACCAACCATAAGACAGATGTATTGAGAAAAACAACGGCCTTTCAAGAAGCACTAGACGCTGCTAAGATCCCGTTAACAGTCTTTCCCGGACAAGAGGTGCACTTGACGGGGGAGCTCCTAAGGGCACTAGATGACGACGATATCCTATTTATGGATGAGGGCGGCAAGTATCTACTATTGGAATTACCGCATAGTGGGATTCCAGAATATACGGAAGATATGATCTTTGAGTTGCAGGCGCGTGGGATTACACCAGTGATTGCCCATCCGGAACGGAACCATGGGTTTCAGAAGGAACCGGACCGGTTATATGATTTTGTAGAAATGGGTTGTTTAACGCAGCTGACCAGTAGTAGTTATCTTGGAGTGTTCGGCGATAATGTCGAGAAATTAACCGCTAAGATTATTCGCAGTGGTATGGGCTTTGCCTTTTCCTCGGATGCGCATAATTTTAAGGGACGGCGATTCTTAATGGGGGACGCCTTTAAGAAACTAGAACAACAGGCTGGTAAAGATGTTGCGACTAGGTTTAATGATGACGCTAGAGCAATCCTCAATGGGGAGGAGATTGTGAAACCGGAATTTACTAGGATTTCGGTGCTCAAGAAGAAAAAGAGGTTTTGGTTATTCTAATGGATTATGGAGAAGAGCATACAAGAAATATTGCGATTGATTTGAATTACGAACGACATCGCTATGTATATCGGTCGGTAAAGCGGATTTTTGACTTTGTAGCTAGTTTTTTTGGCCTAGTGTTACTCTTACCGGTATTTTTAATTGTTGCTATTGCAATTAAATTAGAAGAGCCAAAGGGGCCAGTATTTTATTCGCAGATTCGTTTAGGACGACAACAGCGCCCCTTTAAAATATACAAATTCAGATCAATGGTCGTTAATGCAGATAGCTTGAAAAAATATCTGATTGATAAAAATGAAGTTGATGGGGCGATCTTTAAAATTAGGATGGATCCACGGGTGACAAAAGTTGGTAGATTTATTCGAAAACATAGTATTGACGAATTACCTCAGCTTTTGAATGTTCTACTGGGACAAATGAGCTTGGTTGGTCCTCGCCCACCTTTACCAGGTGAAGTCGTAAATTATACAGATTATGATAAGCAAAGATTATTTGTGAAACCCGGATGTACCGGTTTATGGCAAGTTACGGTTCGCAATGAAGTTGGTTTTGATGAAATGGTTGGACTTGATCTGAAATATATCTTGCATCGAAGCGTATTATTTGATTTGGGTGTTTTAATTAAAACTATTAGTGTTTTTTTCAGACCTAATGGGGCATATTAAGGAAGACCCAAATTGCAAGAACAAATTAGCCACACGATAAATCCTATTAAATCAGTATTTTCATTAATATTCATATTTTATGGACTTAACTTAACCGGCGGAAGCAGCGGAGAAAAGCTCTTTGGGTGTTTGATAGCCAGTTTGCCGGCGCGGTAAATTGTTTAGCTTTGACTCAACTGCTTGGATATCATGAGGACCCAAAATATCCATGGATAGACCCTTGGGTACATCGCGGCGGATCATTCGATTATGCGCTTCGTTAGTCCCACGCTCAGAGGAACGATATGGATGGGCATAATAAAGGTCAGCGACACCGGTAAGTACAGCGCCAACTTCCGAGAACTCAGCGCCATTATCGGCAGTAACTGACTTCATGATTGATCCGTATTCTTGACAGATCTTGGCCAGCTCATAGTTGACTGAATCGGCATCACGACCATCGATCAAACGTAGAATTTGGCAGCGGGATTGACGCTCGATCAGCGTTAAGATCACACTCTCTTGACCGTTGCGCTTGCCCACCACGGTGTCCAATTCGAAATGGCCGAACTCTTGGCGCTGGTCGATACTTTTAGGCCGTTCATCAATACTCCGTCCGGCCAGACGCTTGTGCTTGATCGAGTGATGATGTTTGGCACGGTGGCGCGTTTTTTCGAGTAGATCAAGATTGCGGACTTCAAGTAACTGGGCATCAATATAGTGGTATAGCGTCTTGGTCGAGACCATCTCCTCAGGTTGATATAAGCCTTCAAGTTTGGCCCGTCCTACTGCTGCATCAGGCGACCAACCATCTTGACGCAAATGAGTCGTAAAATAGTCGATAAAATCAGCGACACCGACGAGTTTCAAAGGTCGATGACAGTGGGCTCGATTAGCTTCGTACTTAGCTTGTGCTGTTTCTGGTGAGTATACAGCGTAATATTGGCGTTGACCATTCACTTTTTTTACTTGGTCGATCTCGCCGCGGCACAATTCATTATTGATTGTTTGATGACAAACATTAAGCGCTCTGGCAATTGCACGATTGGAATAGCCTTGGCTGTGCAGCGTAGCAATTCTGCCTCGTTCAAACGAAGTTAGGTGCTGACCTTTTTTTCTGACTGTGGTATTCTGTTCTTGCATCAAGACAATAACCTCTTTCATTGTTTGTGTAGGAACATCAATGATAACAGAGATTTGTCTTGGTGTTTTTTATTTTATCAATTAGCTAAAAGTATTTGGCTAACTTGATTATAAAACGCGCGGTATGATTTTGCTTGTGAGATTTTAAAGGATACTCAAGTTCAAGTTGAGCCAGTTGATTCTACAGCTTTTCCACAAAAAGCTTATCGACCGAAGCATTCTGTGATGAGTTTGGATAAGGTTAAGGCGATTGGATTTGAGATTCCAACTTGGCAGAAGGCTTTGCGGAGTTTCAAAATAAATTTGAAGTAATTGTAGTATAATTAGAGTTATTTTGAGGAGACCGAAGGGGTGGTTGGTAGTATGCAACATAGAAAAAAGACGCATCCAGTTCGTAACACCATATTGGTACTTATTCTCTTATTGATCGCCGGTGGTGCGGCGTATGGTATGACACGCTATAGAAGTATTAAAAATGCTGTCAACAGTTCGTTTAATGCTTCTGGTGTAACTAAAGAACGAGATGTAAATAAGCAATTATCTGATAAGAAGCCTATCTCAATTCTCTTATTGGGAACTGATACAGGTGCATTAGGTCGGAGTTACAAGGGTCGAACCGATAGTATGATGGTTGTGACCTTAAATCCGACCACTAATAAAACCACAATTACGAGTGTTCCGCGGGACACGGCGGTAACGATTCCTGGTTTTGCTAGTCAGTCCCCTTCGAAAATTAACGCAGCTTATGCTTGGGGACAAGCAAAGACTACTATCGATACGATTCAAAAAATGCTAAACATTCCTATCGACTTTTATGCGTTAATTAACATGGGTGGCCTGGAAAAAGTTATTGATCAGGTCGGTGGTGTTGATGTTACGCCAACGTTAAGTTTTACTTATGCAGGTTATACATTCAAAAAAGGTATTAAGACCCACATGAATGGGAAAAAAGCATTGGCTTATTCTCGGATGCGGTATGATGATCCAGACAATGACTATGGCCGACAGAAGCGGCAACGGGCTGTTCTGATGGCGTTAGTTAAGAAGAGAGGTTCAATCTCAACATTACTTAATCAGAGCTTCATCAGTTCTTTGGCTAAGCAGACACAAACTGATTTAACCTTTGATGATTTAACGAGTTTAGCGCAGAATTATCGGTCAGCCACCAAAAACTTGAAGGAAACACACCTCCAAGGGACTGGTAAGGAACTTAACGACCAGAGCATGGAAGTTATGAAAAAGTCCGAACTCCAACGCGTGACAAACTTTATTCGTAATGGCTTGAGCTTATCTTACAAGAAGACCGGATCAATTGCGGTTTTTAGTAGTACGAATTCGAAGAGTAAGAGTCGTTCTAGCTCCAGTTCTAGCTCCAGTTCTAGCACAGAAACAAATGCAACAACCGCTAATGGCGGAACAAACAATGGTAGAAGTAGATTGTAAAATTAATCCGAACGCTGTTCGGACAAAAAAGATCAGCTTCCTTTAAAATGGTGTTTACCACAAACCCATCTTTTAGGAGCTGATCTTTTGTCTAGTATAACCTATTCCGAACGAATTAAAATCGAAACCTTTTGTGAACTAGGGCTGTCCAATATCCAAATGGGCGTTCGGCTGAACCGATCACCGTCAACAATTTCTTATGAATTATCTCGATGTCAACCTTATCAGGCTGAATTAGCACAAACAGATGCCGAATACAAGCGATCACGATGTGGTCGGAAAACTAAGCTGAGCGATGAGTTAAAGCAAACAATTCTCAACCATTTACATCTAAGCTGGTCACCAGGAATGATTGCTCACGAATTTAAACTAGCTACTAAATCTATTTATAATTGGCTAAATCAGGGGAGAATTGGTTTCTCCTTGAATGATCTACCTGAACATGGCGTACGCCAACGGCGTAACGTTGACCAACGATCCAAATATAATCAATCTTTGGGGCGATCAATTGAACAGCGTCCCATGATGATTAATCAACGTAATCGCATCGGCGATTTTGAACTAGATACAGTCGTTGGTCCTCGTGGGCATAGTAAGGCAGTTTTATTAACTTTAATCGATCGCAAATCACGGTTCCTTTGGGCATACCGGTTAAAAGATCGGACGACAGCGACTGTTAATGAAGCCCTAACTAAGTTCCTAACCACTTTTAATGGTCCGGTGCACAGCTTTACTGTGGACCGTGGCACTGAGTTTAGTGGGCTAGTATCACTTGAATCACAATATGGTATTAAGACCTATTACTGCCATGCTTATACTCCAGCTGAACGTGGTAGTAATGAACGCTTTAATCGGAATTTACGTTATTTTTATCCTAAAGGGACTCGTTTTGAGCACATTAGTGCTCAAGATTTAACGACGACGTTACTCCAAATTAACCAGCGACCGCTTAAAATACTCGACTGGCAAACACCGTATCAGGTTATGCTGACAAATTTGTCCAAAAATTCGGATTAAATTTGCAATCTACCATTCTGCTTCATTTAAACGGACAAGTATACGTCTAAAAGCTGAACGTGTCGTCTGAGAGCACGTGATTATTTACTTTTTACTTTGTTAGCATCGCCGGTTTCCAAAGTCTGTATTTGAGTCGTAAGCGTATTTTGTTCAGACTCAGTTAACGATTCAAAAAAAGTTTTTTGTAATTGGGCTAATCCGTTTTGTTGAGTTGAGCTATACCCTAAAATTACCATAGCTTTCATAAAGTTTTTTAGATGATTGTCAATTCTGAGCGTAGTATCAAAAGTAACACCATCTATTTGTTTAGACTTCGTTTTGTTTGATTCGTTTAGAGAAGATATGGAAATTTCTTTTTGGGGCTGGGGCGCCGATTTTCTAGGAATTATTTTGCTTTTATTTGAGTTAGGATTGTGTAAAAGTTCCACCATGCTAATCCGCCCTTTCAATAATTTCTTGTGCCACAGAATCGTACAATCTAATTATTTTTTTATCGAACTGATCTTTTAGAAATACACCTCTGATTGAATATCTTTTGATTCTTTCCATATTACGAATTAGGGTTTTTAACATGTTTTCTTTCCCAAATTCTTCTTCTGCTACTTCTAATGTGCTGTGATCAACAGGCGCCCCATTCTTTAATAGCACAGGAAGTATACCGAGTAAATTCAAACTAGGTGCTTCGTATTCATCGATTACCTGTTCCTGTATATATTTTAGAAACGATTCGGCACCCTGAAGACTGTGCTCTTGAGTTTGAAGGATAATCAGAACCCAATCTGAAGCGTATAAGGCGCTATCAGAAATTAAGGAAATAGTCGGTGGCAAATCAAATACCACAAAATCATATTTTTCTTTTAGTGAAGCAAGTAGCTTGCTAAAATATGTAACTCTATCTTTATAATTATTTTTAAACTTTTTTTCCATAATCCGTGGGTACAATGAAAAATCTGCGCTTGATGGAATAAAGTCAATGTTTTTATCCAAAGTAACCAACGATCTTGATAAGTCCTCTTCTTGGATTGATGCAAGCAAGGTTTGATTAAATTTAATATCATCGTGGCCTAAATTAGCCGCGGTTTTAAAGTAAATATCTGTAGCGTTTGCTTGAGGATCGAAATCAATTAATAGCGTTTTTTTACCAGCACGAGCTAGTGCCAGGCATGCAAGCGTGGCATTTGTTGTTTTACCGGTGCCACCTTTAAAATTTCCAAAAGTAATTACTTCACCCATTATACTGACCTCCAATTAAGTATCCTAACATACAAGGATACTTGGATACAAGGATGATAACATACAAAGATACTTGGATACAAGGATACAAGGATACATTTCTTCTCAAAAGCCGTTAAATTAAGATTGACTGCAAGTATCCTAATATACTTAGATACAAGGATACAAGGATACTTAGATACAAGCATATGAATATACAAGAATACAAGGATACAAGGATACATAAAAAGAAATGTTGATTTATCACCAAACAACGAGTAATATTGGTTACATAAAATAGAACATAAAAAAACACCCACCGACGGGAATCGGTGAACGCCACATAAAAGTCATCGTTGTTTAATGACTATTATATCATGGCCGGTGCGATTTTTAAAGCCCTAGGGGACAAGCTGGGGTCTAAATCCAAGGGGACACGTTTGCCAGTGCGACTTCAATAAGTCTGGCTATACCACAACAAGGTCATCTGTACGGCTGGGTGGTGAATGGTGAGCGCGGCCATTAACGGCGCGGGTGGTAAAACGAAGCTTCGGCTTGGTGCCATTGATTAGTTGGTGATCGAACAAATATAAATACGCATCATCAACGCCTGCTAGGGCGTTTTTTAGTAGGTTAAACCGAAAACGTAGGTTTATAATGAGTGGTGGTAGCAATACCGCAATTGTACAGACAAGCGACGGGCGTTAACGACCGACGAACTAAGGGGAAACTTTTAGTAGTAGAATTGTACTCTGGTTCAGTTATTCCAAATAGCTGCTTCCAGGGAACAATTCTGCGCTCAAAACGTCACTCCCTCTAAACTGAATGGAAAACCATAACCCGTCAAGTCAAATTCTAAAGAAAAAAAGAAAGTTGGTGGAATTGTTGGAATGTAAGGATTACATTGTTCCATTGAATCCAGATGTGATCGTTAAGAAGACAATCTATCGGAGTTCTGCAAGAATTACCAATCAGCAGAGAGATCAAGTAAAAAGAGTTTTGCATAAGCAAGGATATCGGGGGAGAATTAGTAGTATTCGATATACTCGGGTAAATTATAAGTATTCCTTTAAAGTATCCGTTAAATATCAGGGAAATGTCGGTAAGTTTTTGGTCAATACAAAGAATGAGACAGTTGCATTTAAGGGAATGGTCTAGGAGTAATCCCAGTAAATTTCACAAAATTTCTTTCCCCAATTAAAGTCAAGCTGCGACCTATACCACTTCTTTTTTGGACAAGTTCACAATCAAAAAATAACGGAATGTGGAAGTACCGCGGTGAATGTGGGTTACTTGGGATAAAAGCCGCCTTATGTAAAGTAGAAATTGGTATACTAAAAAAGGCTCCCGGTTTAACACTGGAGGCCCTTTTTCTAGGTTACATTTTTTGAGGATGAATGTTTTTATCTTCGTAGCTTTTACTTGGGTGCTGTAACATGATGAATACTGCTTAGTTTTTGGTGCCGTACCCCGCAACAGATGCGTCGCTTCGTTGGTATTATCTTAAATGCTAAGTACCGAGTTGAGAAGGATCATAAAGATATTGGCGTCATAATCCCACTTGAAGTGAACCCCATAAGTTGGAGTGAATTTCTACGCCACTAACTGGCTGGTATGTTCCCGGTATTTTACCGGGGACATACCAGCCAGTTTTGCTTTTATCCGACGATGATTGTAATAGTCAACGTAGTTAGTAATGCCGGATTCTAGCTCTTTGTAACTCCTATATTGGTGATTATGAACCGTGCCAACTTTAAGAATGTGAAAAATACTTTCTGCTACTGCGTTATCTAGGCATGTGGCCTTACGGCTCATGCTTTGGAAAACATGGGCTTGTTGAAGAATGTTCACGTATCGAAAGTTTTGATATTGAAAGCCTTGGTCTGAGTGAATTGTCATTCGATATGGTAAATCTGGCCGTTTTGCTAGTAGTCGCTTAAGTGGGCATGTTACGAAGTCGACCGTCGGTTTACGATCAATGGCCCATTCAATAATTTCTCCGTTGTAGAGGTCAATATAAGCCGTAAAGTACGCACGTTCGTTGATAGTTTGCTCACCCCAACGAACCTCAGTCACATCGGTAACGACCTTTTGAAATGGTCGATCCGTCTTGAAACGACGTTGTAAACGATTATGGGCAATTTTACCAACGGTTCCTTTATAAGAATTGTATTTCTTGGTGCGCCGATTAAACGCCTGACATAGTAGGTTATTTTCACGCATGATACGAAGTACGGCTTTATGATTTGCCTGGATTCCTTTATTTTTAAGAGCCAGAGTGACTGTTCGATATCCATAGTCTGGATTATTTAAACGAATACTTCTAATCTCATCAACTAGCGTTGATGAGTTCGTTTGATATTTCCGATGACGAGCATCATGATAACTGCTACTCGACATTCTTACTGCCTTCAAAACCGCAACTAATTTAACATTGAATTTGCGCCTTAGCTCAGTAATTAGCTGGGCTTTCTCTTGGTTTGAGATTTTTTCTGTGCCAAGGCTTCGAGTTTTTCCAAGTAGGCTACCCGTATCCGCAGGAGTTCATTTTCTTCCTGAAGTTGCTTCAAGGTTTTAGACTGCTTAGCTTTATCTGTCATTTTTAAAGACCGTCCTTTGAATGGCTTAAGACGTCCCTCAATCAGCTTTCGTTCCCAATCCCAAATCATTACCGGATGTTTTAATTTGAAATGAGCTGCGGTTACTGGATATGAGGCACGATGTTCTTGTCGCCACTTGATAACCTTGATTTTAAAGGAATAGTCGTAAAATGTCTTCCTTGAATGGTTCTCCAATCCTTGAATTCCAAAAAGTTTAAAGTGAGTGAGCCATTGATGGATAGTCGCACTACCTTTAATACCATACTTTCTCATGAGTAATCGGGACGAAGTTCCCTGAAGATACTCGCTTAATACTTGTTGCTTTATTTTTGCTGAGAACATAGTAAACCCCCCTGAGTTTGGATTTACTCCAACTCAGGGGGTTCACTTTAACTGGACGACGAAGAACTTAAATTTTTAATGACTAAAGCCTTGAGACGTTACTTTAACGCCCTAAGAAGCAATGAGAAGCACATCAAGAACGTGGAAAACTACCTGTGCGGCACCATGCAAAATCTATTTGGTGTTTGGTGGAATAAACAAGCGGCTAGAGAATATGCGGCCAAACACCCCGAAGAAGAAAAGTCGGCCGAAACGATTAAA
This sequence comes from Levilactobacillus suantsaii, assembly GCF_014069315.1. Taxonomy (NCBI): domain Bacteria; kingdom Bacillati; phylum Bacillota; class Bacilli; order Lactobacillales; family Lactobacillaceae; genus Levilactobacillus; species Levilactobacillus suantsaii. The sequence goes on from NZ_CP059606.1 coordinate 25,322, forward strand.
CAGTGGGTTGTACTACTAGTCCTAAAAGGCTACAAAATTCTTTCTAAGCGATTTTAAGACTTACTAACCTCTTTATACTCAAGTTAGATTTAAATGGCTTAAACAGAAGAATAGGGGCTTTTAAATAAGCGCCAGAGCTAACCAGGCTAACCAGCTCAAAAGTTCAGCCTTTAGATCAACGCCAAGCTCAAGTGATTTGAGGCCAGGGCTTTATCTATTGATAAGGTACTCAAAAGGTAGTATAACGGTAGTAGTAAAAGAAAGGTGATGAGACAATCATGGCAGTTAAGGAAAAGAAACGGGTCCAAGTCAAGATTGATAAAGATTTGGCCGATGAAACCGAAGCAGTTTTAAACGAATTGGGCTTAAATCCAACCACGGCCATTAACATGTTTTACAAGCGGATTGTTGCTAATGGTGCTTTACCTTTTAATGTGTCTTTAAGCGAAGAAGAAAAAGCTAATTTACGCTTTTTAAAGGCGACCGAAGGGACACCAGTCACCGAGTTCAAAGACGCCAAAGAAGTCGCTGATTGGCTCAATGATCCAGATGAGGACTAATGACTTAGTCAGCCTATACGTTAGTTTTGTAGAAACTAACGGTGGCAAGTCTCGGCCAGTTTTAATTCGTCGGGTATCAGAACAGACGGTCGAGGCTTTTAAAATTACTAGTCAGTATGAAAAGAAGTCGGCTTATATCAAGCAACAATATTATCCGATTCAAGATTGGCAATCCGCTGGGTTGAAGAAACCTTCCTGGGTCGATCTTGGTAATATTTATCGCTTTCCCAAAGCCGGTTTAAACTTTAAAGAAATCGGTCATTTAAGTAAGCTAGATCAAAATAAAATTTCAGATTTTACGCTTGACCTAAAATCAAAAAGAAGAGGTAAGGGTCAAAAGATAATTCAACAGTGATCAAGTAAAAGGAAGCACAAAGAAAGTAAAGCAGAGCTTACACAAATAATTCAAAAACAGTTAAAAGACTTTGCTAAACACAATCCAGAAATTAAGCCAAAAAACAATCCTGAAAATAAAAACGATCGGCCTAGTTATTAGGTTGATCGTTTTTTAATTTATCCGGTTTATGGGCATTAACGTAATTGGCAAATATTTTTAAAAGTTCTTCGGTTTGTTCAACCGAAAGGTTATCAGCTTGAAAGTATTTTTCTAGCAAAGCCCCTTTTTGAATTAATCGGCGAGAACGTGCTTTGCGGTCTTGTCGGCTTTCATAGTATTTAGATTGCCGTAATTTAAAATCTTCCCGCTCAATTTTTTGTTTTAAACGCGCTTGCTGCTCGACTAGTTTTTCATATTGATTAGACATGGAATTTCCCCATCTCGTATGGCTAATGATCTACGGACTTTACCTTTAAAAATTCAGAAAATTGCTTAGCTAAAAGCTTAATCTGATCGTTAGACAAATTAGCATAATCTAAATTGGCTTGACTGATGATTTGTTTACCTAGCCGTTGTTCAATCTTATTTTTTTCGTCCTTAATTTTTTGATTAAGGGCTTTTAATTTAGCTTCTTGTTTTTCTAAGTTACTTTGAGACATAACGATACCTCCAATCATATTAGAAATAATCACCGAAACTATATCATATAGGAAACGTTAAGTCAAAGGATAAAATTTGAAATAGCGAAGCGAAAGGCATACACTAAATTAAAGTTAAGAGAATCAGAAGACCGAGTAAAACGAGGTCAATGCGCACTTACACGTCATCTTTGATGACGTTGTGCTAAACCCATCAAAACCTGTATTAGAAGTCGCCGATGGCGACAACAAAATCAAACCCATAAACCCAAAGAAAGGTGGTGACCGACATGGCAATTTTTCACATGAGTTTTAGTAATATTAGTGCTGGTAAAGGACGAAGTGCGATTGCCAGTGCCGCTTATCGAAGTGGTGAAAAGCTATTTGATGATAAGGAAGGTCGCCACTATTTTTATGCCCGCTCGGTTATGCCTGAAAGCTTTATTTTAACCCCCAAAAATGCACCAGAATGGGCCAGTGATCGAGAGCAGTTGTGGAATGAAGTTGAAAAGAAAGATCGTAAATCAAACTCACGGTATGCCAAAGAGTTTAACGTGGCTTTACCGGTAGAATTAAGTGAATCCGAACAGAAAGAATTACTGACAAAATATGTGCAAGAAAATTTTGTTGATGAGGGCATGGTAGCCGACGTGGCAATTCATCGCGACCACCCAGATAATCCGCACGCTCATGTGATGTTAACCAATCGCCCATTTAACCCCGATGGTACTTGGGGACAGAAAACAAAAACCGAATACATTTTAGATAGTAATGGTAATAAAACTAAGACCCCTGCAGGGAATGTAAGAAACCGAAAAATTTGGTTGGTTGATTGGGATAAAAAAGAAAAAATCAATCAATGGCGGCACAATTGGGCGGTTAGTGTAAATCAAGTTTTAGAGCAAAAAAATATTTCCGATCGGATCAGCGAAAAATCATTTATCGAGGAGGGAATAGATGATACCCCAATGCAACATGAGGGAATCAATAGTAAGCGGCATGAAAGAAAAGAATTTAACCAACAAGTTAAGGACTATCGCAAGGCCAAAGCCAGTTATAAAAATAACCAAGAAAAAGTAATCAATAGAGGTCATTTAGATAGCCTAAGTAAACACTTCTCGTTTAATGAAAAACGGGTAGTTAAAGAGTTAAGCCATGAACTGAAAACTTATATTAGTTTGGAAAGTTTAGATGATAAGCGGCGCATGCTATTTAATTGGAAAAACAGTACCTTAATTAAGCACGCGGTTGGTGAAGATGTCACTAAGCAATTATTGACGATTAACCAACAAGAAAGTTCACTAAAAAAAGCAGATGAACTCTTAAATAAAGTAGTTGATCGCACGACTAAAAAACTTTATCCAGAGCTTGATTTTGAACAGGCCACGCAAGCTGAAAGACGAGAATTAATTAAGGAAACCGATAGCGAACAAACAGTTTTCAAGGGTAGTGAATTAAACGAACGTTTAATGAACATTCGTGATGATTTGTCGGCCCAACAATTATTGGCCTTTACCAAACGGCCATACGTTGGCTGGAAGTTATTAATACAACAAGAAAAGGAAGTCAAAATCGAGCTTAAATATACGCTGATGATTCATGATGATAACTTAGAAAGTCTAGAACACGTCGATCAAGGGTTACTAGAGAAATATTCACCAACCGAACAGCAAAAGATTACTCGCGCAGTCAAAGATCTACGGGCAATCATGGCCGTTAAGCAAGTCATTAAAACGCAATACCATGAAGTATTGAAAAGGGCCTTTCCCAAAGGTGATTTAGATGGATTGCCATTGATTAAACAGGAACAAGCCTATACAGCCGTGATGTACTATGATCCTGTTTTAAAGCCATGTCAGGCCGAAACGATTGAACAGTGGCAAGCAAATCCACCACAGGTGTTCAGTCCCCAAGAACATCAACAAGGACTAGCTTATTTATCGGGACAGCTTAGCTTAGATCAGTTAGAGAATCATCACTTACAACGGGTTTTAAAGCATGACGGCACTAAACAACTCTTTTTGGGTGAATGTAAAGTCGATCCAACGATTAAGAACAGTCAGATTGAGAAAATCCAAAAACAGTTAAAAGGGCAACAAGCCAAGGACGACCAGTACAGAAAAGCAAATATCGGACATTATCAACCACTGAACTACAAGCCAGTTAGTCCAGACTATTACTTAAAGACGGCCTTTAGTAACGCAATCATGACCGCCCTATATGCCCGTGATGAAGATTACCAACGGCAAAAACAGGCGCAAGGTTTAAAGGAGACTGAGTGGGAAATGACCAAAAAACAACGGCAACATCAAACCCGGAACCGGCATGAAGATGGTGGTATGCACTTGTAATGTAAATGTAAAAATAAATGTACACAAGTGTGTTCAAATGGTGCTATAATTTAGTTAATTATTTAAGAAAGGAGTTACCTGCATGTGGCAAGACAACACGAATGGATTAGTTTATCTCAGGCCGGTATCAAGCTAGGGCATGATCGATCATATGTAAGCTTATGGTTAAGGCGGCACCCAAATAGTATGCCCGAAGAATATTTAATGGAAACCGGCACAGTCAAATTAATTTCATTGGAAGGCATTGAATGGATAAGGCAGATTGCAAGAAATAACTTGAACGAATTTAGTGACGTAGATTAAGCAAGAAGATCTCGATTGGTGTATGCCAATTAAGACATTTAAGTGGCCGTGAATTCAGATACCAATTGATTTGAACCAGTTGGTAATCACTTAGTTCTTCAATGGCTTGTCCCTTGGGAATAAACCGTCGCAAAACTCGGTTACGGTTCTCATTACTACCGCGTTCATGTGGTGAATAAGCATGGGCAAAATAAACCTGAGTACCTGTTAGCTGTTCAATTGTCTGGTAGTTAGCGAACTCTTTACCATGATCCACAGTAAGCGTCTTGAGCTTGTCTTGAAGTTGACTAGCTAGTTCAAGTACGGCTTGAGTCATGGACTGACTGTCGCGACCATGGAGCCGTTTAACAATTGTCAGGCGACTTTTACGCTCCACAAAAGTAGCCACAGCTTGACCTTTACGTTTACCAGAAAGTACGGTATCAGCTTCAAAGTGGCCGAATTCCTGGCGAGTTTCGACTTTATGAGGCCGCTCCTCAATGGAGCGGCCGTGATTGAACGTACCACGCTTTTCTTTAGCACGATGACGACGAATTCCATGATCAGGCAAATCGGGCAACTGTATATCAAGCCATCCTTGATCAATCCAGTTATAGACTGTCTTGTAGGCAATCCCCACCACATGGGCAACTTGTTCAGGGGACCACTTCTGGACTTGAATCTTTTCCTCGATCAAGTGTTTAAGGTTTTTAGTGAGCGAAGACTTCCGCCCCCGTTGACTAACCTTTCGTTCAAAGTCAGTTTGCGCTAGCCCAGCCTGGTACTCACTATTTAGCCGGTGAAGTTCGTTAAAGATGGTGGTCTTACTAAAGTCTAAGTAGTTAGCGATGTATCGCAAGGAACGTCCTTCCTTATGAAGCGTTTCAATGACAACACGGTTCTGGAATGATAAAATAGTGGTGCTCATCAAGGTCCTTCTTTCTAATGGATTGTGTGGTAACACCATTAAAGACCTTGATGGTTTTTTCTGTCTACTTAAATGTTCAACTTAAATTTTACAATCTGCCATTATCATACGGACAACCCTTACGGCTGTATGAGTGGCGAATATGTAGCTCAGTTAAACGTTGATTGTAATCATCGCTGGTATACTGTGATCCTAAATCCGTATGGATAATCAGGTCCCCAGTAATGGTTCGATTTTTAACCGCGCTTTCAAGGGTCTTTAAGACTAAATCAGTATCCATCTTTTTTGAGAACGAATAGCCGATAATCCGTCGTGAGTGCAGGTCCATGATGGTTGATAAGTAACACCAGCCATTACGCTTCGTTTGAATATAGGTCATATCAGCGGTCCATTTTTGATTTAAACCAGTGGTCGAGAAATCCTGCTTAAGCAAGTTGGGACGCTGTTCAACCTTGGTTTTGGAAGCCGAAGCCGCTTTCCACTTATTGACGGTAACGGAGTGGATATCCAGTTCCTTCATGAGCCGGGAAATCCGTCGTGGACTGCACCGAAGTTGCAGTGGTTGAAGTTCCAGATTCAATTCATGGTGGATCTTCATAACACCGTATCGCTGCTTAAATTCCGCAAAGATCCGCAGAATCCGTTGTTTCAAGCCCGCATCTTCGGCCCGGCGTTTTGAAGGTTTGGGGGATCGATAACGATAATACTGAGCTCTGGAAACACCGAGGATTCGGCACATCTTGGTTACCTGGTGGTGATGGCTTTCTTGGTGAATGTAATCAAAGATATTGGTTACTTCTGCGCAAGGAAGCCCAGGGCTTTTTTTAGGATTTCGTTCTCCTCAGACAGCGAAGCCAGTCGCTTTTCCATCGCTTTGATTTCGTCTGGCGATTTACCGGATTGAGTTTTGGCCTGGCCCTGGATCCACTTATGAACTGTTGAATAGCCAATGCCATATTCTCTGGCCAGTTGGGCAGCTGATTCGCCTTGCTTATATAGGTTGATAATGTTTTGTTTGAATTCTTTGTCGTAATGAGTTGGCATGTAAAAATTCCTTCCTTTTGAGAGATGATTTATTCATTATACCCTCTCTTAAAAGTTGTCTCAGGAATCAGCTTACATCCATGAATAATAATCTGGGTAACATGCTAATACATGGAGGTGTATGTTGGTGGAAAAAGTTAAAGTTAAAAATGTAACTAAGATTTTTGGAAAGCAAATATCTCTAGCAAAAAAATTGTTGCGTGAGGGAAAGTCTAAAGCAGAGATCCTTTCGCAGACAGGTTGTACTGTTGGAGTTAATCAAGCTAGTTTTGCTGTTAATGAAGGTGAACTGTTTGTAATCATGGGGCTGTCTGGAAGTGGAAAGTCTACGATTATCCGAATGATCAACCGCTTGATAAATTCGACTGATGGGGATATTGAAATCGATGAACAAGGTGTGATGGGCCTCAGTAAGGAAGAATTACGTCACTTGCGCCAAGATAAGATCGGCATGGTTTTTCAAAATTTTGCCTTGTTTCCGCATAAGTCCGTATTACAAAATGCGGCTTATGGATTGGAGCTTAAAAAGTTTCCGTTAGATGTACGAAACAGGAAAGCTCATGAAGCATTGACACTAGTCGGCTTGACCGGGTATGACGACCAATATCCAGATCAGTTATCAGGCGGGATGCAGCAGCGGGTTGGTCTCGCGCGCGCTTTGGCCAATAATGCCGAGATTCTGTTGATGGACGAGGCATTTTCGGCCTTGGATCCGTTATATCGGAAAGAAATGCAGGATTTGTTATTGCAAATTCAAGAAAAAATGCATAAAACGATCATTTTTATTGGCCATGACCTGAACGAAGCTTTGAAATTAGGGGATAGGATTATGATCATGCGTGATGGCCATATCGAACAAATTGATAATCCGGAAGATATTTTGACTCACCCGGCTAATGATTACGTAGAACGCTTCATCGAAGGGGTCGACCGGACAAAGGTCCTGACGGCAAGTAGTGTAATGACGCAGGCCCAGGTGGTTAATATTGGAAAGGCTGGACCACGGGTGGCTTTGCGGAGAATGCGAGCCAACGATATCTCTTCAATATACGTGGTTGATAATGACAACAAATTCGTGGGTTTTGCCGATGCGCATGATGTTTCGGATCTGATTAAGAAGGGCAGTGAAGACCTGAAGTCAGTTCTTAGGACAGACGTGCCTAAGACAAGTGTGGATATGCCAATCAATGCATTGATTAACGATATTTCGAAGGCAGCAATTCCTTATGTCGTGTTGGATGATGACGATCATCTACTAGGCATCATTCTACGGAGTTCTGTTTTGGCGGCTATCGCTGGGGAAGAGGTGAGTGCTTAATGAATATTGGAAAAATACCTTTAGCGGATTGGATCAACTCAGGTGTTGACTGGCTGAGTCAATTTACCGGATTTTTTAATAGTGTGACGATCTTTTTCCAGGTAATCATTGACGGTATTCAATGGGCTTTTGACTTCTTGCCGCAATGGGTCTTTATCTTGGTGGTCTTAGCACTCACGTACTGGGTTAAACGAGGACAAAAGAAAATTAGTTTCATGGTGTTTGAAGTTTTGGGGCTGTTATTGATCTGGAACTTAGGATACTGGCGTGATATGACCCAGACCTTGACGTTAGTTTTGTCGTCTAGTTTGATTGCAATCGTTGTTGGGATTCCACTTGGAATTTGGATGGCAAAAAGTTCAAGAGCTGAGATCGTAATCAAACCAATTCTTGACTTCATGCAGACCTTGCCAGCGTTTGTTTATCTAATACCGGCCGTTTCATTTTTTGGTATCGGGATGGTACCGGGGGTGTTGGCTTCAGTGATTTTTGCGACGCCACCGACAGTGCGAATGACAAACTTGGGAATCCGGCAGGTGCCAAGTGACTTGATCGAGGTAGCGGATTCCTTTGGCTCGACCAGCTGGCAAAAGCTAATCAAATTACAGTTACCACTAGCAAAAACAACAATAATGTCCGGAATTAATCAAACGATGATGCTTGGACTTTCAATGGTCGTGATTGCATCAATGATTGGCGCCCTTGGTTTAGGAACTCAGGTTTACTTTGCTGTGGGGCGTAATGATGCCGGAGCAGGATTTGCCGCAGGAATTGCTGTGGTTATTGTAGCTATTATTTTGGATCGAATCACACAATCGTTCAACAAAACATCCAAATAAAGGGGGAATGATTAGTTTGAAGAAAAGAATTCTCCGTTATTTGCAAATGGCCACAGTGATTATATGTTTGACAGCCATAGTTAGTGCTTGTGCTAAACCAGCTGAATACGACTCACATAAAAAGTTAGGACCGCAAATCAATTATACGATTACAGGGATCGAAGCTGGTGCGGGTGAAATGGCTAATACACAAACATTGTTGTCAAAATATAAGTTGAAACAGGCTAACTGGCAGATCATGCCAAGTTCTACAGCTGCGATGATTAGCACGTTATCCAAGGCAGTTAAAAATAAACAGCCTATCGTTGTTACTGGCTGGCAGCCACACTGGATGGTTGCTAAATATTCGTTGAAATTTTTAAAAGATCCAAAACATGTTTATGGTAATGGTGAATCAATGCGCACCATTACACGTAAAGGGTTGGAAAAAGATAATCCAGGTGCTACTAAGTTACTAAAGAATTTCCATTGGACAATTTCAATGTCAAATCCAGTAATGCTGAACATAAACGGTGGCATGAATAAGCAAAAAGCTGTCAATCAGTTTATTAAAAACCATCCTAAACAAGTCAAAGCATGGACAGCGGGGGTGCCAAACGGTCATGGCAAAAAAATTAAATTAGTTTATACACCATATGACTATGAAATTGCGGCAACCACTTTAGTAACGACTTTGTTGAAGCAAAAAGGATATAAAGCTACAATGCAACAGTTAGACGTGGGAGTTATGTGGAATTCGATAGCTAATGGTAGTTCTGACGCTTCCGTGACTGCTGAGTTACCAGTTACCCAAGGCTTGTATGCCAAGAAGTACAAAGGTAAGTATGTTCAATTGCGCAAAAATTTGAAGGGTGCTCAAACAGGGTTGGCAGTTCCCAAATATATGAAGAATATTAATACTGTTGATGATCTAAAAAACAAATGATATTGACTGTAAAATTTCTGGCATTGGACCACACCAATGCCAGTTTTTTGTTATTTGTCATGTGAAGTTGATGGAATCCTTATGAAGTATCTGGAGCTTAATTGGTCTAGGTACTTTTTTATACCGTCACAGTTTGGCGTGCTGGGTGAAGCCATTGGCGTTGAATCTTAATACGGTTGACAAAGTTCTCCCAATTACGGAAGCCAAAAGCAGTGTTTTTAATCTCCCGAATTGTCAAATTAAGTTAGAAATTTTTTAACTGTTCATCTGTAATCTGACTGATGAATGCTTCCAGAGGTGTCTGGTAACCCAAACTTTTTCGTGGGATGTGGTTTCGTCGACTGGCAACTGTTTGAAAAAATCCATCTGATAGCTGGTCCATAATAAGATTGTGACGTAAACCATCTTTACGCAGCAGACCATTGGTGTTCTCATTTAAACCACGTTGATTGGGTGCTCCGACAGCGGCAAAGTAAATATTTAAATCAAATTGGTTAGCAATGGTTCGCCAACCGGCGAACTCCTTACCATTGTCAAACGTAATTGACTTAAATAGGTGTCGTGGCAGCTTCGAAAGCCATCCTGCTAAACTACGATTGACATCGTGTGCTGACTTGGTATGCGAATTCAGCACAATTGCGACCTTAGTTTGTCGTTCAACCAGCGTGGTTACCGCACCCTGATGGTTTTTACCTTGAACCGTGTCACCTTCTAAATGGCCGAATTCTTGATTAAAATTAGGATAGTCCTGATAACGATTCTTTAAATCCCTGCCCAATTGACCCGCTTTCCCACGGCGTTCAATGTAACCATTAGGGTGCCGTTTGCCGTGCATCGGTAAATCTTTGGTCGACAACCCCAAAACACCGCGTTTGAAAAGGCGGTAAAGGGTTCGAACCCCACAGCTGAAAGCCCGTTCTTGGCGATTAATAATGGTATCTGGTTGCCAACCAGCTTGAGTTTTGGCTTGAATATAGGCCAGTTCATCAGGGCGTAGTTGAATTGGTTTACGCCCACAATGTTGTTTATGCTTTCGATAGTGGCATTGGTAATCAATAATCGTACCGCCAGCGTCAAGAAACCGATAAATACGATACACAGTTTCAGCACTCCGATGGAGCGCTGGGGCCACTAGATAAGCCTCTTTACCGAGTTTCCAAAAAGAATAAATTGTGGCAAGTTCGTCTATAGTAAGATGAGTATAGGTTATTTGTGATCAGCCTTTCTTTTGATTTTGACACTCAAAAGTCTATCACAAATGGCTTTTTAAATTTCTAACTTAATTTTACAAACCGGGTAATTAAAAAACCTCAATTTTTAAGGTAATCATTTTTGATTTTAATTTGAAGTAACAATATTCGAAGAGTTGTCATTTTTCTTGGTCATTTCTCGGATTTTAGTGGAGTTAGAAGTTTCAAGTGGTCCGCTCTGCTATGATTCTCTCATGTAAACATCATCTTTGTATATTGAATTTCTTTCGATATCTGATAAAGGTCGTCCGTTTAATCCCTGTATTACGGGCAACATCTACATCACTCATACCCGTTTGATAAAGCTTAAAAGCGTGTTGCAAACGGGGATCATCTTTGGCATATTGGGGTTTGCGGCCATGATATTTACCTTGCTGTTTGGCAAGCGCAATGCCTTGTTGCTGTCGATCAATGATCCGCTTACGTTCACTTTCAGCTTGGTACTTGTAGAGTTCAATAATCAAATTGGTCATCAGTTGCCGTAAGTTGGGATCCGCAATCCCGGTCATGGACGGTAAATTCAACACATCTAGGGTGGCCCCCTTATTTTGAATGGAGTTCATGATCTTAGTCAAATCCTGGTTGTTTCTGCCTAAGCGATCTAATTCAGTGACCAGGACAATATCACCCTCACGAATATAGGCCAGCATTTTTTGCAGTTCTGGCCGATTAGTGTTAGCCCCACTTAATTTATCCGTAAATAATTTATCAACGCCTTTTAAAGCCGCTAATTGTCGATCTAAATGTTGCTCCTTGGAACTCACACGCGCATAACCGATTTTAGCCATTTCCAATTCTCCTTTTGGACAGTTCTAATGAACACTTGTAATTCCTAGTATAGCACAGAAATAAAAAAGACCAATAGGGTATACCCTAGTGTCCAGATGCAGTTTACAGAGAATGGTCTGAAAAACAGTTAGACCAGTAAAACCCCTGAGTTTGGATTTACTCCAACTCAGAGGTTTGCTTTACTTATTAATCTAATAAATCTTTTCGTTTGGTGCTCAATCACTACTTATTTGATGCACACCAGGTAACTGGGTCAAGGTAAAATTAATTTTTCAGTTCATACTAAACCTCTATATAGATGAAGAAAATTCAGATGTGTATTTATTCTCACGTTCTTTAAACGCTTCTTTTCCACCTTCAAGAATTTCTATAACATGTTCTCTAATGCCTTTCGACTCCAATAATCTTTCAGAGTTTGGATTTAAAAATGTGTTTTCGAGGGGGCCGTTAATATAACTAAATTGAACATTGTTTTTATTTGGTGTTTTTGATGAATTTTGATTGGCTACAATAACGTTTTCTGCATCTGAACCAACAACGACGTTTGGATTATGTGTTACTAAAATAATCTGACGTTCTTTCTTTTTTGATTTTAAGTATCTCGTCAAATCTTGATATATTGATCGATTGTCTAAGCTATCTTCAGGCTGGTCAATAATGACCGGCTTTTTATCCTGGCTAAATTCCAAAATCAAAGTCAAAATAACGAATGCTTTTTTCCCTTGAGACATTTGAGAAAAATCAGGCAAATTACAAGTTTAATCCGAACAAGCCCGGAATCTTTCAATGGCAGTCTGTTGATGATGTATTTTTAATGGTCGTTGATTAATTAGTTCAAGTGCTGCTAGGATCTCATCAGTCGTTACTTGGCTAAAATTGGTCTTTTTCGGGAAGAACCAGCGTAACCGTCTATTAAAATATTCATTGGAACCTCGCTCCCATGGTGAATATGGATGGCAAAAATAAACTTTGATCTGATAATCCTGTTCTAAGGCCTGATAATTGGCAAACTCTTTACCATGATCAACAGTAATGGATTTTACTTGGGGACCGAAGGCCCCCATAAACTTGCCAAAGGCGGTGTTTAGAGCCTTAGCCGTTCTATTAG
>NZ_CP059607.1:0-9353 GCF_014069315.1 Levilactobacillus suantsaii
ACACCTGCCACAATTATTATCGCGTGAAGATTTAAAAATTCGTTGGCAGATGAACTCTCGTCAAAGTGTTCACCAAGTTACTAGTAAGCCTGGTTTTCCACAACCCGTTTTTACTTTTAATCATGGTAAGACGCCACTTTACTTAGCAACTGAAATTCAAATTTTCGAAATTAATCACCCTTGGGTAATAACTCCCGGTGCTCGTCTTGCTTATAGTCATTGGATCCTTCGTAATGTGATTGATTAATCTTGAGATTTGGCTCTAGGCTTTTTATCGTTGGCGCTAGCCTTCTAATACAAATAATCCCCATCGAAATGGGGATTAAATCTACCCTTGACAAGTGTCAAGGGTGTAAGTGCGCATTGACCTCGTTTCACTCGGTCTGCTGATAACCATAAAATCAATTTTTGCCGTTGTTAAATGGAATGTATTCTTAATTCAATTTATGCTTAAACTTAACTGAGGTTGTTATGCTTTAAATGCTAAAAATTGTTGCATATCCCGCTGCTTTCAACCAAATTTTTTTAATTGCTTTATGCAGAGAATCTTCATAAACCTGGCAACAAAATTTGAATAACTAACTTTAAGAACTGCGTATCTAATTTGAAATTATTATTTTAATGTTAGGAGTAATTAAGCTGGACGAAAAGAAAGTATTAAAAACCATTGATGAAATGCTTGCTGATCCTTGGCAAGTTGATATTCAAGAATTGTTTGAAGCTTCTGTCAATGAACCTGACGAGATCAAAAAGAATTTGTATGATTCCCTGGATACTTATGTTTTGCAAAAAAAGACAAGAAGATATTATTAATCGTCCTGGCTTCGTTATTTAGCCCTCTAAAAGCCTGCTGAGGCTTTTTATTTTTGCTTTGGTATAAATATATATAAACAGTCTCAAAATCGCTAGAAACGAGAAATAATGCCCTTAAAAATGAATATAGCAGTTAGATTCTTGTTAAGATTCAAAAAAACTAACTGTTTGCTGTCAATGGTAGCGGACGAGCGTAGCGTGGGAGCATAAGGAATTGACAGCTCTAAACCAGTCTTAACACTGAAATGGCGAAAGCCAAAGTTTTATAGAAACTTTGCTTTCCTGCCTAACGGCGAGTGAAAAAGCGGTCAAGCTGGTTCAGCTTGGACGGGGTACGGGGCGTCAGCGCCCGTATTGAATGTGGCTTGCCACACCTTTTAGGCAACGAACGGAGTGAGGCGCAAGGAGCGTAGCGACTGAAGTTTAATGTGAGCCGGTTTTGGGCTCACTCCTTTGTTTTTTTTGTTGCTAAGTTTTGACTTCGTACAGTGGTACCTCTTTTAAACCTCTTTTATAAACCTCTTTTAAACCTCTTTTAGACCCCTCTTGAGCCTTACTCTCCCAAGGCTCACAGAAGTTTATCAAGTACCTTTTGTCTGTTTATCAAGTACCTTTTGTCTGTTTATCAAGTACCTTTTGTCTGTTTATCAAGTACCTTTTGTCTGTTTATCAAGTACCTTTATAAGTTCTGTACTTGATAAACAGGTACTTTTATTTTAATATGTGTTTGAGGTGATAATCATGTCTAATGAGTTAGTTAAGTATGATCCTGAGTTGAATACTATTCCCTTGAGAAAATTTACCCCAATTGAGATGAATTTATTTTTTTCAATTGTTTCCCGCATGCGGGATCAAGGGAATAAAACTGTTCGTTTCTCTTTTGACCAGTTAAAAGAGCTTAGTAACTATAAACCAACCGCAAATAAACGTTTTATTGATGATATTGAAAATACATACCAAAAGATCCTCAGCCTTAGGTTTGGCCGTAGAAGTAAGAGTGGCTTAAATCGTGAATTTTTTGTCATGTTTACTGAATTTGAAATTAAAGGTGAAGCTGAAGAACCTTATGTTGATATTCAGATTTATCCCAAAGCATTGCACTTGCTAAACGATTTAGAAAGTTGGGTTCGTTATGCCCTAACAGAATTTAGAAATTTAAAAAGCAGTTACGCTAAAACAATGTTTCGTCTAATTAAGCAATTTAGAACTACTGGCTATTCTTATTTCTCTAAAGAAGATTTTTTTGAATTGCTTGATATACCTAAAAGTTATTGGAATAGTCCTTCAAATGTTGACAAAAAGGTTATTAAGCCAATTAGAGAAGAATTAACCCCGCTTTTTAGAGGGCTAACGATTAGAAAAAAATATGGTAAAGGCAGAGGAAAACCAGTTATCGGTTATTCTTTTACTTGGAAACCTGAAAGAAAGGACGCAAATGATTTTTCTCAAGGTAAATTTCAAGATGAGCGTCAAAAACTCTTTAACATTCAGCACAATGATGAATTATCAGATAAAGAAAAGTGGCGTGCAATTGACAAAGTTAAATGCTTGCCTTTAGGAACAACTGAAAAACAGGTACTGGCTGAAAAACAAGCTGAACATGATCAAAAAATCAGAGATCAAGCAAGACAAGAAGCACTTGCTGAACTCCGAAAGGGGTTTGGAAAACATGCCTAAAACTATTAGAGAACTTGCTGATGAATTGAAGGTCTCTAAACAAACTATTCAATATCATTACCAAAGACTACCAGCAAAGAACCGACAAAAAGATAATCAGGGTACAAACATGATTAGCCTTACAGCTGAAAGGATTATCAGAGGCAAGGTAACAAAGCCTTTGGTAGCAAAGACCCAACAAACAGGTAGCAAAAAAGTGACAAAGACTAGCAAAGAAAATAATGAGCTAATTGCCACTCTAAGAAGAGAAGTAACAGATTTAAAGTCTCAACGTAACAAACAGATTGCTACTAAAGATCGACAAATAGCCCATCTAATAAGACTGATAGATCAGCAACAACAACTGCAATTAACAACTTTAGAAGAAAATAGAGAGTTAAAAGCCCATATTCAAAAAATAAGTGGCTTACTTGAAACTTCTGGGCCATTTCAGAAACGACAAAATAGTACCTCAGAAGAGGACGTGTCTAAAAATAAAAGCAATAAAAATTGGTGGCACTTTTGGTAAAGCTTTCTTAATATTAGCAAAAATGTTATATGATTAATTGACTGAAGAAATCATATACGGTTGGAGCAAACAAGAAGATGTTTTAGACTTCTTAGATTTTTTCAAGTTACCACACGAACTGGCTTCGTTATTTTAACAAGTTCTTGACCAGATAGGAAGTCATAAAAAGCTCAAGCGCTTATGTTTACTTATACGAACGGGATCTATTAGAAAACATTAATTTGGAGGAATTATGACAGCGATTATTAATACAGTATTTTTAATTTCATTCATAGCTTTTCTGTATTTTATTGGACGGGGAACTTTAAAATTTTTAACAAATAAAGATACCAAACATTCTTTTAAGTACGGACTATTATCACTGCTTGTATCTCTTGTGTTTATGGTAATCGGTATAATATTCGACCCTGCCATAAAAAGTTCTTCAGAGAGCAATAATTATAATTCGGTAAATAGCGACTCTACTACAAGTAAAAAATCAACAGACTCAACGTCTCAAAGCCATTCTTCTAAATCATCTAGTTCTAAAAAGTATGATTTCAGTAAAGTTAAGCTTGGCATGACTAAATCACAGGTCACTGCTATCATGGGAAAGCCTACAGAAGAGAACTCAAGCACGCTTATGTACGGATCTGATGACTTAGATTTTGAAAATGATAAATTGTTCGATGGATCTCCTAATGAAATTCATAAAGCCGCTATAAAAAAAGATCAGACTGAAGCCAAAGAATCTAGCAAGAAAAGGGTAAACGAAGGCCAACTCAAATCATTTGCTAAGGTTTTTGGGCAAAAAGACGTCGAAACTTTACAAAAATACGTTGGCTCTGCATATTCGTCTATAGAAACTTCCCAGGGAATGGCTTACGGGTGGAAAACTGATTACGGTATGCTTTATAGATTAGATGATAGTAGCACTGGTATCACTCATGTATATAAAGATGGTCTTGGAGACTCTGGTACACAACTGTACGTCGGTCAGACCATCAAACAAAAACAACGTAGAAATTATTATTACTATAACTAGGAGGAAGATATGTCTATTATTCTCACATGGTTAATAATTATTATCGCTATTATGTACTGGATTTTAAATAAGTTCGTTAAATTCATGACAGTGGGACATCTCAAACTAAAGGATTTAATTCGTGCAGGCCTTTGGTCAATGATTGGAATTTTCATCTGGAAAAAGTTACACCCAAATGAAGATATACCAGACCGTTTTAACTCAGAAATTAATAAGTATAAGGAACTTCTCGCACAGACACAGAAAAATCACGATAAGAATTAATATTGCTAGAGAATACTAAAAAACTATGTCCAATAAGCTGATCGACATTAAAAGCTGTTAAAAGAGGAGGAACTTCAGCATGAAGACAAAGAATTTAGCGCTTACCAACGGAATCGTGGGATTAGTTGGCGGACTCATCTTATTATTTGGGGGCTGGTTTGTCGCTGGTGGCGCCCTAAGCGATGCGGCAACTGGATCAGCAACAAGCACATCAGGTACAGTGGCTCTGTTAAACATTTTAAAAATTGCCATTTTAGCGTTAGGCATCATTGCATTAATTTATTATAAAGGCGATTCAAGAGTAAATACTGCACCAGGTGTTTTACTAATCGTTGGTGGCGCAATTGCACTTATTCCGTTTTTGGGTTGGATTGGCGGAATTATTGCAATCATTGGTGGTTCTTTATATTTAGCTGCATTAAAGAACTTCAGCCGACCACAACAGTAATGAAAAGCACTATTTTGGAGGATAATTAAATGTCAACTTTTTATCT
Organism: Levilactobacillus suantsaii; assembly: GCF_014069315.1. Lineage (NCBI taxonomy): Bacteria > Bacillati > Bacillota > Bacilli > Lactobacillales > Lactobacillaceae > Levilactobacillus > Levilactobacillus suantsaii. The sequence goes on from NZ_CP059607.1 coordinate 4,781, forward strand.
AAGAGAGGAAAGATATTTCCGAAATCTTTATGATGTTGTAAGGAAAAAAGATGAAAAAGATATTTATTTTTCAATGCAGCCCATTAGATCCGGAGAATCTTTTTTGTATTGTATTATGAGACCCATATTTTTGATGTCCTACTTACCAATCTTCATAGTAATTATGGGTGCTCTATTATTGTTAAGCCATAATTGAAATTCAATTTTTCAAATAATACCAAAATACTTATTGCCATTTTTAGTTAAAAATCATTCAGGGTCTATAACTATCAAATAACCCCTCAAAAACATTGAAAGAATAGCCCCCAATATCTATAATTAGATATTGGGGGCTATTTTGATTTATTTTTTTATAAGTACCCCTAAACTATAGCTATTGATTCAAGATTTCATGGGAGCCAGTTGCAACCAATAACAAAATCAATTCATCATGATCTAGCTGATAAATAACAATCCAGTTGTCATAATTTTTGCCATAGTTTCCATATCTGGCAGGGTGAAATTCACGATAACCACGCCAATTTCCTTTTAATGCATGATCTTTAATCTGATTCAAAACAAGTACATCTTGTTCAACAATTGCTTCTAAACAAGGCTTCAAGACAGTTATTGGGAAATGTTTTTTGACTAGTTTTTTTAATTCACGTTCAAAAGATTTAGTCTGTTTAATTTGCATCTAACTTATCGATCCAATCTTCAAAGTCAGTCAATGAACCAATGTTTTTGACCTGCCCTGTTTCTGCTTCTTTTTTAGCGGCTAAGGCTTCCGGAGAATCTAAAAAGCTGACTAATCGAACTTCATTATTGGCCGCTTTAACTAACGATAAGCGTATATACTCAGAAACGGTTAGCCCTTGTTTTGCTAGATTAGCTTTAGCCCGTTCACTAATGTCAGGTGTTACACGAGTTGAAATTGTCTTGTTTTTAATAATAGTATTACTCATTCTAATCCGCCTCCTTCAAGTTTACCATCGTACTACATCATAATATTCGATTTTTAGGTTTTCTGCAACTAAATTAATTTTAAAGTAAAGGAACTAACAGCTTATGCAACAAGTTGTCTTACACATCAAAGATTCAAACGTCCTTAAAGAGGTTCAAGATACGTTACTCAATAACTTTAAGAAGCTGTTTAGTATCTTTGATTTTGACCAAATAATTTGATAAAAAAAGGAGTGAGCGAAGCCCACGCTCACATTTAACTGCGCCTCCCGTTGGTCGTTGCTAAAATCAAGCCCACGGTTAGGAAACTTCGGTCACACCCTCAGGCAGAATTAAATAGCGTTAATAGCTGATCTGGCCCTTTGAAGTTGTTTGAATTCTTTTGACGTTACTTCAGTACCGTCTTCTAGCTCAACTGATTTAGCGCCTTTAACCCAATTCCGAATTGAATCGGCTGAAGGACCGTATTCCTTGGATAATTCATCGGATCGTCGTCCCGCTTTAACCATCTCCACAATGGACTTTTTTAAGTCCTCTTCATAACGTGTAGCCATAAATAAAAATGCTCCTATGATGATATTTTACCAAACTAGCAAAACTAGTCCGGAATCTCATCATAAGAGCATGTATACTTGTGTATAGTAAGTTTGTTGAACTGCAACAAATACAGGAGGAACAAATGTTTTTAGCAATTAGAGAGATTAAAAAAGAAAAACTACGGTACGGCTTGATTCTAACAGTCGTCGTCTTAATCAGTTATTTGATTTTCATTTTAAGTGCCCTGGCGCTCGGGCTGGCAACAGCTAACACCGCTGCGGTGGACAGCTGGCAGTCTAAGTCCTTTGTAATGACCAAAGACGCTAATGGCAATGCCGGACAGTCATTACTGACAACGAAACAGGTGGATCAGTTAAGCGACGACAAAACCGCAACACTTGGCATTACACCAGTTAATATGAAAATTGGCGGAAAACGTGAATCCGCACAATTCGTTGGGATGAATAACGACGAGTACATCGCTAAAAACCTACAATTAACCAAGGGGCACTTGCCAAAGGCAGCTAACGAAGTCGTCCTCGCTGACTCAGTTGATAAGGATATTTACGGTATGGGGGATAAAATTTCGATTGGGTTATCTGATACGAAATATAAAATCGTGGGTTATGCGAAAAATGCCACGTATAACACCGCACCTGTTATTTATGGCGCGTTAGCGCAATGGCGTGTCATTAAGGGCGTGTCAGATCAATTCCAAGGTAGCGTAGTTACTTCAAAAACGTCACAATCGGTCGATGATAAAGCATTAAAGACTTATTCATACCAAGCCTTTATCAATAAATTGCCAGGTTATACACCGCAAAAAGCGACGTTTGGTCTCATGATTGGCTTCCTGATTGTCATTTCATTGATTGTGATTACCATCTTCCTCTACATTCTAACGGTTCAAAAATTGCCTAACTTGGCAGTTTTGCGTGCACAAGGCATTCCAAATCGTTTCTTGGCCCAAAATACGTTATTTGAGACGTTCTTTATTATGGCAACTGGTATCGTCGTTGGTGCTGTACTATCGGCATTAACTGAATTTGGGATTCCAGATAGCGTACCAATGGCATTTGATTGGGGATTGATGGGACTCATTGCGGCCGGATTGATGGTAACCGGGTTACTGGGTGCAATCATTCCGATTCGTGTGATTAGTAAGATTGATCCGGTATCAGTAATTGGAGGTTAAAAAGATGCGTGAAGAAAAACTAGCCCTTGAACACGTGACGAAACAATTTGGTCAGAAAACCAATTTAGTTACGGCACTAGAAGACGTCAGTTTAGCGTTTAAAGCTGGTGAGGTGTCGCTTATCATTGGTCCTTCAGGATCTGGTAAAAGTACCTTGCTAACCATTTTAGGCGGGTTACAGACACCAACAGACGGCTCAGTTCGTTTGAATGGTCACGACATCAGTGATTTGAGTACCAAAGAAGCCGAAAAAACACGACTTGAACAAATCGGTTTCGTCTTACAGGCGTACAATCTCGTGCCATATTTAACCGTAGCAGACCAATTCAAACTTGTTGACCAGGTGAAGCCTAACAATAACCTCAGTCAAGATGGATTTGACAAAATTATTGAAACGCTAGGCATTCAAAAATTATTAAACAAATACCCTGGCGAATTGTCTGGCGGTCAACAACAGCGCGTTGCAATTGCCCGTGCGTTGTATACAGACCCGGCGATCATCCTAGCCGATGAACCTACGGCAGCATTAGATACGGCACGTGTCAAAGAAGTTGGCCAACTTTTTGCTAATATTGCGCATGACGAGGAAAAAGCAGTCGTCATCGTCACGCACGATGATCGTCTGCGAGAGTTTTCTGATAATGTCTACAAAATTGTCGACGGAAAACTATCTAATACGGACTGATTAACACACTTGCTCTTATGCTGATATTCCGGACTAGTTTTTCTCGTTTGGTAAAATATCATCATAAGAGCAATAGATTATTTAGTTATGTTTTTGTCGAGCTTGCATTTTTGCTAGTCCGCTTGTAGCAAGGGTTTCAGCCCAATATAATAACTAAAATTTACAAGGTTACTTTTCAAATGTGTTGATTATCCATTGCAGAGAAAAGAACACAATAAAAATGATAAGAATAGGAAGCAGTCTAGCCAGCCAAATATTGATGTTTGGATATTGTGACAGAGTATGATAGAGCCATTGGGCAATTATAAAAGCGCCCAATCCGCTGACGATTTATTTGATGTTTTTATACATGTTATTTCTCCAATATATTCATACTAATATAGTACCTATAATACCATTAAACAAAAAAACAGCCCCTATTATCTATCCACTAGATAACGGGGGCTGTTTTATAGGGGCGATTAAAAAAGGCACAAATAACCCCTCAAAAACGTTTTTAAAATAACCCCCAATATCTATAATGTAGATATTGGGGGTTATTTGTTTTTATATGGTATAAATGACTTCTCTTATTCGTCATTTTTTCGATACCTTTTGGAACGATTTTGACCAGGAAATAAACGATCATGCGATCCGACTCGAATGCCAATTAAGACTAGTTCATCTTTATCAATCGTATAAACCACCAGGACATCGTTAGTTTCGCTTGGTGTTTTGTTTTTCGGGGTATCTCGTAAGTGAAATTCATTATAACCGCTCATTCGCCGATTAAGCTCATGATCTTCAAATTCTGGTGGTAATTGTTGTTGCTCAAGCAACAGATCAATGGCTGCTCGAACTTCATCAATAATAGATTTGTCTAAACTGGCTAACCGTTTTAGATCAGCATTAAAGGTTGCACGTGGTTTAAATCTTAGTTTTTTCATTATTTAAACTGACCCCAATAACCATCATCTGATTCAACAATTTCATCGTCAGGTAAAACATGGCGTTTAATTAACTGATCACGTGCAATTGCATATTCTAACGAACCTTCTTTAGCTTTTAATGCTCTTTCTAGCCAGTCCATTTTTTCTTGTGAAACGATGGCTACTGCGCGACTATTTGAACGAGCAATATAAACGGTTTCGTCTTCGTCATTAACTTGATCTAAATATTTTTTTAGGTTAGCGCGAAAATCGCTCTGTGTTAGTGCTAATGTCATATTTACCACC
>NZ_CP059608.1:0-7402 GCF_014069315.1 Levilactobacillus suantsaii
TATGATCTTTTGATGATTGGCATCAAAACAAGACTAAACAAGAGTTTACACAAAAGTTGCAACGGCAAGCTCAAATTGAAAAAACACACCTGCCAAAATTATTGTCGCGTGAAGATTTAAAAATTCGTTGGCAGATGAACTCTCGTCAAAGTGTTCATCAAGTTGCTAGTAAGCCTGATTTTCCGCAACCCGTTTTTGCTTTTAATCATGGTAAGACGCCACTTTACTTAGCAACTGAAATTCAAATTTTCGAAATTAATCACCCTTGGGTAATAACTCCCGGTGCTCGTCTTGCTTATAGTCATTGGATCCTTCGTAATGTGATTGATTAATCTTGAGATTTGGCTCTAGGCTTTTTATCGTTGGCGCTAGCCTTCTAATACAAATAATACCCATCGAAATGGGTATTAAATCTACCCTTGACAAGTGTCAAGGGTGTAAGTGCGCATTGACCTCGTTTCACTCGGTCTGCTGATAACCATAGAATCAATTTTTGCCATGGTTGAATTGAATGTATTCTTAATTCAACTTATGCTTACACTTAACTAAGTTTGTTATGCTTTAGATACTTAAAAAATGTTGCAGATTCCACTGTTTTAAGCCAATTTTTTTAATCGTTCTGTGCAAAGAATCTTTATGAGCTTGGTAACAAATTTTGAATAACGGTGCTGTAAAATCTGTAAATTTAAACTGAAATCATTATTTTGATGTTAGGAGTAATCAAGATGGACGAAAAGAAAGTATTAAAAACCATTGATGAAATGCTTGCTGATCCTTGGCAAGTTGATATTCAAGAATTGTTTGAAGCTTCTGTCAATGAACCTGACGAGATCAAAAAGAATTTGTATGATTCCTTATACACTTATGTTTTGCAAAAAAGACAAGAAGATATTATTAATCGTCCTGGCTTCGTTATTTAGCCCTCTAATAGCCTGCTGAGGGCTTTTTATTTTTGCTTTGGTATAAATATATATAAACAGTCTCAAAATCGCTAGAAACGAGAAATAAGGCCCTTAAAAACGAATATAGCAGTTAGATTCTTGTTAAGATTCAGAAAAACTAACTGTTTGCTGTCAATGGTAGCGGACGAGCGTAGCGTGGGAGCATAAGGAATTGACAGCTCTAAACCAGTCTTAACACTGAAATGGCGAAAGCCAAAGTTTTATAGAAACTTTGCTTTCCTGCCTAACGGCGAGTGAAAAAGCGGTCAAGCTGGTTCAGCTTGGACGGGGTTCGGGGCGTCAGCGCCCGAATAAACGTGGCTTGCCGCACCTTTTAAGCAACGAACAGCGTGAGGCGCAAGGAGCTGTGCGACTGGAGTTTAATGTGAGCCGGTTTTTGGCTCACTCCTTTGTGTTTTTTTTGTTTTAGGTTTGTATCTCGTACAGTGGTGCCTCTTATATACCTCTTTTATAAACCTCTTTTAAACCTCTTTTAGACCCCTCTTGCGCCTTACTCCCCCAAGGCGTACAGAAGTTTATCGACTACATTTTGTCTGTTTATCGACTACATTTTGTCTGTTTATCGACTACATTTTGTCTGTTTATCGACTACATTTTGTCTGTTTATCGACTACATTTATTTACTCCTGTATTCAAATAAGGTAGTATTATTCAAGGAGGTTATTTTATGAGCAATGAATTAGTCAAATATGACCCTGAATTAAATACAATCCCCTTGCGAAGGTTTACTCCTGTAGAAATGAACTTGTTCTTTTCTGTAGTTTCTAGAATGCGTGATAAAGGTGATGATACTGTTAGATTTACCTTTGATCAGTTAAAAGAGTTAAGTGCCTATAAGCCAACCGCAAATAATCGGTTTATTGATGACATACAAAGTACATATCAAAAAATACTAGGTCTTAGATTTGGCTCTCGAAGTAAAGATGGTCTTGATAGAGAGATGTTTGTCATGTTCACTCGATTTGAAATTAAGGGATCTGCAGACGTTCCTTATGTTGATATTCAAATTTATCCCAAAGCGTTGAAACTTCTAAATAATCTCGAAAGTTGGGTTCGTTATGCTTTGACAGAGTTTCGAGATTTAAAGAGTAGTTACGCAAAAACAACTTTTCGTATTCTTAAACAATTCCGAACCACTGGTTATGCTTATTTTTCTAAAAATGATTTCTTTGAACTACTAGATATTCCACAAAGCTATTGGAGTAAGCCTGCGAACGTTGAATCTAGGGTTATTCGCCCAATTAAGGAAGAACTAACCCCTTTGTTTAGAGGCCTAACTATACGAAAAAAATATGGTAAAGGTCGTGGGAAACCAGTGATTGGTTATACTTTTACTTGGAAGCCTGAAAGAAAAGACGCAAACGACTTTTCTCAAGGTAAGTTCCAAGATGAGCGTCAAAAACTTTTTAATATCCAGAATAATGGTGAATTAACAGAACAAGAAAAATGGCGTGCTACCGATAAAGTTAAAGGCCTACCACTAGGCTCAACTGAAAAACAGATTTTAGCCGAACGACAGATTGAGCATGATAAAACAATAAGAGATCAGACAAGACAAGAAATGCTTTCTGAACTCCGAAAGGGGTTTGGAAAACATGCCTAAAACTATTAGAGAACTTGCTGATGAATTGAAGGTCTCTAAACAAACTATTCAATATCACTACCAAAGACTACCAACAAAGAACCAACAAAAAGATAGTCAAGGTACAAACATGATTAGCCTTACAGCTGAAAGGATTATTAGGGACAAGGTAGCAAAGCCTTTGGTAGCAAAAGATCAACAAATAGGTAGCAAAAAAGCGACAAAGACTAGCAAAAAAAATAATGAGCTAATTGCTACTCTAAGAAAACCGGACACAATTGGACGCGGCTGGCTTTCCCAATGCCAAAATCACTATTTCTAACGCATTGGATGAACACATCATTACCTCGCTGTTGCACGAAGGCGCACCGATCGATAATTTTGGTATCGGTGAAAAGCTCATCACTAGCGCGTCCGCACCGGTTCTAAGTGGCGTCTACAAGCTTGCGGCAACTGAGAGCAATGGTCAGAGCACCCCCAAGATCAAGGTCAGTGCCAGTCGCGAAAAACTAACGATTCCTGGTGATAAGCAAGTCTATCGTCTGTACGAACCAGGAACTCAGCGGGCCTTTGCTGATTTGATTGCACTAGCTACCGAGACGATCGTTGATGCGACCAGCCTAACCGTCGTCACCAGTGACCCACTCAGTGTCGACCGTCAACAGCGACTCACCCATTTTGAAGCCCGGCCCTTACTCGCGCCGGTAGATTTGTCCAACACCACGTCAATTCCGGTTACAACCATTCAGGCAACGACCCAGGCTAAACTTGCCGAGCTCCCACGAACAACCCAGCGGCTCGTCAACCCAGATCTTTACCCGGTCTACATGACGACCACACTCAGCCAGTTACAAACTAGTTTGTTGAATAAAATGACGATACTAGCAGATTAACAAACGAACACGCGTAGCAACGACTAAAGCCACTTCTGTACTTAGCGTTTAAATGACCGCTAAGTACAGAAGTGGCTTTAATTTATATCAAGTAACACTTAGCTCACTGACCAGTAATTTGATCATGTTCACCCGGGGTCAATATTTTGGTCATCACCGTAATCAGATACGCTTGTTCGCGCTCAATCTCAGTTCCCGGCAATTCCAGCATTAACCGCGCTAGGTAACCGAATAGCTGCGATAACAAACTTTGCAGTATCAAATCATTCGGCCAATCCACAATCAAATGATCTGCTTTTAGTTGATTTATGACACTTCCCATCTGCTTGACCATCTTAGGCGCAATCTGGCTAAGAAGCTGTTCGCGTCGTTCGGCGTCAAAAGCTGCCATTTCAAAAATGACCTTTAACTCTTTCACGTTAGCTTTAGCAAATGCAACTCGGTCCGTAAAAATTGCTGTGACGAATGCCTGTAGACTGGGATAACGCTGCCGTAATTTATCCTCTGAAAAATCACTCGCTAAAATTGGCACAATGTGCGCGGCAATTGGTGCTAAGATGGCATCCCGTAAGGCAGCCTTAGTCTTATACCGCCGATAGACCGTCCCCTCCGCAACGCCGGCCCGTTGTGCAATATCACTAGTACTGGTCTGGTCAAAACCCTTTTCAGCAAACAAATCGAGACTTGCCTGGAGGATGGCCCGTTGCTTAGGTGGAATCGTTTCATTCTGACTTAGATCCTGTTGAAAATAATCCCGTATCCGTGATCGTTCCATATCCTCACACCTTCCGATAACGTTTCATTCCAACAATATTCAACATTGTTAGTACGACCATAAACCCTACTAATATTAACAAATTGACACCAATATCGCCAAGCCCAGCACCCTTTGTCACAACAGCCGTCAACGCATTAGCACCATAGTATAACGGCATGATGTGGGCAATTGCTTGCAACCAACTGGCCATGCCATCGACTGGAACCAACCCAGCAAAAAAGATTTGTGGTACAACAATCAGTGGAATAAACTGAATCATTTGAAATTCTGAGTTAGCAAAGGTGGAAATAAAGATACCCAAGGTCAAAGCCACTAACGCTAATAATAAGTTAGTCAGAAAGACCAGCCAAATACTACCAACTAAGTGAATCTTGAAGACCGTAATTGTAAAAACAACGGTCAGGACAGTCTGAATGATGGCAAAGCCCCCATAACCAATTAGATAGCCCATAATAATTTCACTCCGTCGAATTGGGGTTGCAAGTAGCCGGCTTAGGGTTCCAGTAGTACGTTCATTCAAAAGTGAAACGCCAGAAATCAAGAACACAAAGAAGAAGACAAAGAAACCGAGAAAGGCTGGCAAAAAGCTTTCAAAGAACGTTGAATCACTACTACCATAAATATAATGAGACTTAGTCGTATAACTGGTTGCTTTAGCTGACTGAGTCGAACTAGACGTCGTGGCTGTGGCTTGCTTGAGTTGCTTTTGTAATTTCTCAGCAGTTGCCTGGTCACCGCGGGCCTGGGCTTGTGCAATGGCAGTCTTCAGCTTGGTCACCGTTGCTTGTGTCTGGGCTGCTGTCAGCTTCTTCAAAGCGGCTTGTTGCGATTCAAGGGCCGCGCGCTGTTTCTTAGTAACGGTCACCAGCGTCTTTATTTTCAACTTGACTAATCCTGATTGTAAACTCGCCTTAATTAAAGACGTGTTGGTTGGATTGCTATTTGAATAAGTAATCGTCAATTGACCATTTTTCTGAGTCAAATAGCCATCTAGATCATGCTGCTTAATCATTTTCCGTGCCTGTGAACTATCATAATGATGAATCGTCACGTTTTTGGTATCGATCACGTTAACCACGGATTGGTCTACATGATGAACACCCAAGCTTGCTAATTGCGTCGTGTTGTTTTGAAATAAGAAATACATCAGCGTCATAATCAGCAATGGTGCCAAAAACATCAGCGCCAAGGTACGCTTATCACGTAACATTTGCTTAAAAACTCGTCTAACGATTGCCATCGTTCGCATCTTGCATCCGCCCCGCTTTCAAAAAGACCTGTTCGATCGTATCTACTGCATACTGTTGTTTCAGTGCCGCGGGTGTCCCCTCAGCAAGCGCAATCCCGTGCCGAATCAACATGAGATAATCACACCGTTCTGCTTCGTCCATGACATGCGTTGTCACGAGCATCGACTTACCGGTATCCTTGAGCTTATTTAGTTCGGTCCAAATTTGTTGCCGTAATTCTGGATCAATCCCAACGGTCGGTTCATCTAAAATCAATAATTGGGGATCCTGAATCAGGGCAATTGCCAACGACAAGCGCCGTTTCATCCCACCCGAATAGCCACTGACCCGCTTGTCTAATTGGGACGTTAAATCAACTAATCCGGCTGCATAATCAATCATTTGTGCTAACTTTATTTTTGGAACGCTCATCAATTGCCCAAACAAGGTCAGGTTTTCACGGGCCGTTAGTGTCTCATACAAAGCGTCACTTTGGGCCATATACCCTACTTGCGCCATTACCGCCCTATTGGGCATCACCGTATCCATGACTTTAACAGTGCCACTATCCACAGCTTCCATCCCTAAAATACTCTTGATCAAGGTGGTCTTCCCAGCTCCTGATGGCCCAATCAAGCCATAAATCATTCCAGCCGGCAGTGTCAAATCAATCTGATTGAGCACTTGCTGATGACCAAAGTGCTTGCTGACCTGCTTGGCGATGACATAATCCGTTGCCATTTTAATAACCCTCTTTCTCAAAACGAGTGTATGCTCACTCACTTAATGGCCTTAGTATAATCAGTACATCTCGGTTTGTCAACATTAAAATGAGTTATCACTCACTTATTTTGTTTCCGGCCTATTTGTCACCGCATTGCAAACAAAAATGCGCCACCCCGTTGTTGGGATGTCGCATTTTAATTAAATAGCAGCACTGATATAAGCGTTAGCAATGTTTAAGCCTACCGATTTTTTAATATTATTTTATTCATCAATTTCCGGCGCCGACCCAAGCTCTGCCTGAATCATCCAGATTTTCTTCTCAATTGCGGTTTTGAGACCAATGAAAATATCTTGGGTACTGAAGTCTTTTTCAACATCGGATACTTCAATGCCGTGTTGGTAAAGGTCTTCCAAGTAACGATAGCCATCAACTAAGTGTGCGAGGCGTTCTGGGGTTGTTTTGTCCCATTCACCAGGCCAGTCTTGAATCTTAGTGTTTTCGGCCATTTCTTTTAAGGTCGAGTAAGGACTGCCATCAAGCGCAATCAGCCGTTCAGAAATGACATCGAGTTGGCTGTCAATTTCTTCCATGAACTCATCCATCAAGGGGTGCAACTTCAAAAAGTTGGGTCCACGCATGTACCAATGCGTCTGATGGATAATCATTGACATCTGGCTCAAATCGGCAACGAGTTGATTTAATACTGCTTTGGTTTTCGTATATTTCATTAGATTGATCTCCTTTCGATATGGTTATTATAACTTAGTGGTAGCTTAATCTGAAACGTTATACACTGGCAAATTAAGTTATTTATAGCCCGTAGAATTAAGTCGTTTTGAAAAGATGGAGACGTTAATTGGTAGATTGTAAAATTAATCCGAACGCTGTTCGGACTAATTTTACAATCTACCAATTAAATAAATCTACAATTGAATTTTATTTACCTTATGAAGATGTTCAAAACGCGTTAAAGGAAAGTGCGCAAAACCCCTTTATACGTACAAAGGATGAATGGGTAGTGGGTAACAATGAGTGTAAATTAAATAAGGCACAAAAAAGGATGCTTAAGGATAAAGAAATATATAATCATTTCAATTTAGAAAATATTTCCAGTTCCATCAAAACGGAGCTAAACAAGATAGTGCATGACATCGATGACTAATACTTTAACACCAAACAGAAAGGGGCTATGAATATATAGGGTCTATAACTCACAAATAACCCCTCAAAA